>JALVAI010000054.1 GCA_027011235.1 Desulfobulbaceae bacterium | reverse complement strand
CGATTCATTAGTGATCGGCGACAGGGCTGCCGTTAGAATACAGAAATTGCAACCGACTGAAAAATTTCAGCTTTTGAGGTTACGATCCACCCCCTGGTTGTCCCGGTCGGGATCATAAAATTTCAGATATGCGGAGAAATACCGCTATTTTAGCGTCTCCTGCCAGGGAACCATGGGCATCAAGCCGGTACTGCGACAGGGGAGCGCACTCTTCTGGCGGGAGTGGGCATATTTTTTGGTAATCATGCCGAGCTGGCGTTTCTGCAAGGGGGAAAGGTGAACAAACTGGAGACCATATCTGCCGGCGGTATCGCCGGTTTTCTCTTTTTCTGCGGGACTGAAGACAACCCGGGTGGCCAGAGATCGGAGGATAATCTGATTGTTATCAGAGACAAGATCAACAAGGATATATTTATCGCTCAGGTCGTCTGCGGAATCTGCGACCGACAGCCCGACCCCGCCCTTGCTTAAATCAATAACGTTGATCGGGGCGCCGGGCGCGCCCCCCTGGACAACGAGGAAGATATCATTCTCGATTGGATAGCGGGTATGATGTCGCAATTCTGATGCTCGCGTGCTCGAAGACATAGGCCGTTCCTCCGTTGTCAAAAGTTCGGATGAAGATGATTGTATCAATGGAAACGTTGCTCTTTCTGTTGACCTCCTGGGAAAAAGTTCAGTGTGAATACACGTAGGGAAAGACATCTTACCAAAAATTGATCTATCTATAAGATAATCTGAACACACAAAAATCGCAAGAAATAACCCCTTATTATTCTGTATATATTTGGTGTCGCACCCAGGGGACGAATGGATGGTTATTTTCCGGAAACCAACGGAAAACAGTATCAGGCCCGGGCCGCATCAAAATCTTCGATCAGGGCGATGAAGGTGTCCTCCATGGTAGGATGGGGCAAGGCGTCTGTTGCCGTATTGCGCTTCAACTCCTGCGGATCGCCGGCGGCCAACACCTCGCCCCGGGCCATGATGACCAGGTTGTCGCAGTATTCCGCCTCCTCCATAAAATGGGTGGTGACCAGCACGGTCACCCCGGCCTCGGCCAGGCCGTTTATTCGGTGCCAGAACTCACGCCGGGCCAGCGGGTCCACGCCTGAGGTCGGTTCATCCAGAAAGAGAATTTCCGGGTTATGCATCAATGCCGCTGCCATGGCCAGACGTTGTTTATAGCCAAGGGGCAGCTCGCCGCTGACATTGTCGCGCAGGGGTTGCAGGTCAAAGGCATCCAGGGCCCAACCCATCCGTTTCTTGCGTTTTTTGCCGAACAAACCATAGGCATTGGCAAAAAACTTCAGATTCTGCCACACGGTCAGCCCCTCGTACAGGGAAAACTTCTGTGCCATATAGCCTATCCTGGCCCTGGCCTCGGCCCGGGCGATCCGTAGGTCCAGTCCGGCAACCTGCAAGGTGCCGCCTGAGGCGGGAAGCAAACCGCAAAGCATACGGAAGGTCGTTGACTTGCCGGCACCGTTGGCCCCGAGCAGGCCGAATATCTCGCCGCGCCGGACAGTAAAGGAGAGATTTTTTACGGCGTAAAAGTCGCCGAATTTACGTTCAAGGCCCTTAACGACAATCACCTCTTCATGCCCGTTTCCCGGTGCTCGGGAGGACAGAACCAGGGGGGAGTCGTTTTTTGGATCACCCTTTTTTTCCTTATGGAGCAGGAAGATAAAGGCATCTTCAAAACGGGGTGCAACTGCCGACACCTGCACCGGTTCATCCGGAAGAGAAAATTCTCGGCCCAATGTCTCAGCCTGTGCCGGCTCACGGGTAACCACTCGCACATGTTCCCCCAGGATCAGGGCGTCAACCACCATGGGATTGGCCGCCAACCGTTGCTGCAGAACCCGCCGCCGACCGGAGGCCGAACGTACTTCAAAGGCATGGCCAGTCAGTTTTTCACTGAACACCGAAGGCGGGTCCTGGCCGAGCTTTTTTCCCTCATGCAACAGAACAACTTCACCACAGCGCTCGGCCTCATCAAGATAGGCTGTGGAGAGCAGAACGGTCATGCCTTCTTCACGTACCTGGTGGTAGACGATATTCCATAACTCACGCCTGGAAACTGGATCAACACCCACCGTCGGCTCATCAAGGAGCAGAAGACGAGGCGGCCGGATCAGGGTGCAGGCCAGACCGAGCTTCTGCTTCATGCCACCGGAAAGTCGGCCTGCCAGACGATCGGTAAAGGGCGCCATGCCGGTCATCTCCATCAACTGTCCATACCGGCTGGACCGATCCTGTTCGCCAACACCCTGGAGGTCGCTGTAGAGGTCCAGATTTTCCTGAACGGTCAGATCTTCATAGAGGCCGAATCGCTGCGGCATATAGCCGATCATGCCCTGAACGGTCAAGGAATCATGGGTGGCATCATGGCCGAGCACCGAGATGGAACCGCTGTCCGGTATCAACAGACCGGCAGCCAGCCGCATAAGCGTGGTTTTACCGGCGCCGTCTGCGCCGATCAACCCGGTGACGATGCCGGGCTTGATGGAAAAGGAAAGGTCCTGCAGGGCGGTAACCGTACGGGCGCCGACCTGAAAATTGATACTGATGTGCTGTACCCGGATGGGTGGAGAGGAGCTGCCTGCGCTCTGTGGGGTCGTCAAAAGAAGTCCTCTATCTGGCCCGGCAGACATCCTGGCGGAAGACCGGCCCCTCGGGTTTCTTCTGGGTGAGATCAATATGCACGGTTGCCGGCATTCCGAGGCGAAGTTCATCCTCGGGATTGCAGACAAAAACACGGGCCTGGTAGACCAGCCTGGTGCGCAGGGCTTCTGTTTCCACATTTTTAGGGGTAAATTCGGCCACAGGAGAAATATAACCTATCCAGCCGCGATACTTCCTGCCCGGATAGGAATCCGCCGTCACCTCGGCCCGCATACCGGCAACAATGCGTCCCATGTCCGTTTCCGGGACATAGACACGGATCCAGAGGGGGTCGGTCTGGGCCAGGGAAAGCACAGGAGTGGAAGGGAAGGCCATATCTCCGGGTTCCATGATCCGATCCCGGACGACCGCATTTTCCGGGGCATAGAGCTTGGTATCAGCCAGTTCTTTGGCAGCCCTGGTCACCGCAGCCCGTGCCGACTGCTCCCTGGCGACTGCGGCGGCAATATCTTCCTTGCGCGGCCCTATCAGACTCAGTTCCAGGGATTGACGAGCGGCTTCGAGGCTTTCCTTTGCCGCCGTATAGACTGTGGCCGCATCATCAACCTTCTGCTGCGAGGTGGCGTCTTTCTTCACCAGTCGCTGCAGCCGACGCAGGGTGATTTCCGCATCTTTTACCCGCGCCTCCCAGGCCCGGACATCGGCCCTGGCCCTGGCTATTTCCTGGGGCCTGGACCCGGCTTTCATTCGTTTGACCACCTGCTGCCGTGCGGCCAGTTCGGCCCTGGCTTTATCCAGGTTTGCCTGATAACGAACCGCGTCTATTTCAGCGACCAACTCACCTTTTTTTACCCTGTCCCCCTCCTGTACATGAAGCTTGAGAAGGCGTCCGCTTTCCTGGAAGGCAAGTTGTATCTGTCGGATATCCACATTGCCATACAGCCGAAGCTGACCTTCAGTAATGCCCTTGTCTCGCCTGGTGGTATACAATGTACCTCCGATCAGAACCGCCAGCACCAGAAGGGCAACCAGAGGTTTTATCTTTCCTTTCATTGCAGACCCCCTGCAGAGAATTACTCCATAATCAGCCGATAGCCGCTACCGACACAGTTCCTTCCTTAAATAGTACACAGCTGTAGCCCGGTCAAGACAGAATCAACAAAGCATATATAATCAATGAATAATAGGGCCGGCGCTATAATTATTACAACTTGTTAAATTACCCCTTAAAGATTCAACACACTGTTATTATGAAGTAAAATTGTTGAGATTGTAGTATAATATGCAATCTTATATGCGAAAT
>JALVAI010000053.1 GCA_027011235.1 Desulfobulbaceae bacterium | reverse complement strand
GGAAATGTTTGGCCTGGAGACCACCCCGACCATCTGCCGGGGCCGGATACGGGTGCTGCTGCACCTGCTCTCCCCGGCCCGGCGGCCGATGCAGATCACCGATGACCTGAAAGGCTTCTGGGAAAACAGCTACCACGAGATAAAAAAAGAACTCAAGGGCCGGTATCCAAAGCATTACTGGCCCGATGACCCATTAAACGCCGAGGCAACCGCCAGGGTGAAACGGAAAAAATAATGCCCGTCTACTGCTGCAAAATGAACCCGCGACCTGCTTTAATGAAATTTTCAGGTTGACCGGAAAATTAATATGAATATAATTAGGTTAACCTGAAAATTTTACCAAAAAGTCCATGAAAAGATATATTCAATCTCCGGTTGTTGATGATTTACGGAACAAAATGGTGTTTATCGGCGGGCCGCGACAGGTGGGAAAAACAACCTTGGCGCTGGATATTCTTGGAGGAGACGAAGAACATCCCGCCTATTTTAACTGGGATTATGGTGATGATCGGCGGATACTCCTGGCCGGCGGCTTGCCGCCTGATCAACCCCTGGTAGTTCTGGATGAAATACATAAATACAAACAATGGCGAAATTTTGTCAAAGGCCTTTATGACAAGAAAAAATCACGAATTTCTTTTCTGATCACCGGTTCGGCCCGTCTGGATTATTATCGTAAAGGCGGTGATTCCCTGCAAGGCCGGTATCATTATTACAGACTGCATCCATTATCCGTCTATGAACTGAATTCATCACCATCCTCTGATGATCTTCAGACTCTGCTTACTTTCGGCGGTTTTCCCGAACCATTCTTTTCCCAGTCAAAACGGGACTGGAAAAGGTGGCAGCGGGAGCGACTTGCGCGGGTCATCCACGAAGACCTTGTTTCTCTTGAACAAGTCAAGGAAGTCAGTCAGTTAGACCTACTCGCCACCATGCTGCCGGACAGGGTTGCCTCTCTGTTATCAATCAATGGTTTGCGCGAGGATTTGTCAGCATCGCACGAAGCTGTTGACCGGTGGGTACGGATTCTTGAAAATCTGTATTACTGCTTCAGGATAAGACCTTTTGGGGCAAAGAGAATAAAAACGTTGAAAAAAGATCAAAAACTGTATCTCTGGGACTGGTCATTGTGCCAGTCTCCCGGGGCCAGGTTTGAAAACCTGGTGGCGTCCAATCTTTTGAAATATTGTCATTTTCATGAAGACACCATGGGCGATACCATGGAATTGTGCTTTTTGCGTGACCGTCAGAAACGAGAAGTTGATTTTGTGGTACTTCGTGACGGCGCCCCTGTTTTTGCCGTGGAATGCAAAACAGGATCTCGGGTTGTTGGCAAACATATTGCTTATTTTGCCAAACGAACAGATATTCCCTGTTTTTTTCAGGTCCACATGGGAAATGACGATTACGAGGTTTCAGAGCTGCGGACGCGGCTGCTGCCCTTTACCCGTTTTGCCGCCGAGGTCTTGCAGGTTTAGCGGCCCTTTTCTCAGATGGTGACCACGGAATTCTCTTCCCCATATTCATTGGGAACATATTCATCGGCATCGGGATCATTGACCCAGACATTGCCGTCCAGTACATACCGGTAGCGATAACTGTATCCCGGCTTTAATGAAACGGTAATGGAAAAAGATCCGTCTTTCAACTTCTTCATCGGGGCCGCCGTAAGCGACCAGTCATTGAAATCCCCTGCCAGAACCGCTGATTCCGCCTGTTCTTCATTGGGATACTTGAAGGTGACCCTGCAGGTTCTGCCGGTTCTGGTATAATTTTTTTTCAACATTTCCTGTCTCCTTGCCGAATTGTTGATACTGCCCGTGCCAAACTACCTATACAGTAAGGTTGACCGTTTTACCGGTCAAGCCGTAACTGCATGCCATAAATAATTTCACCGTTGGCCGGCAAATAGGCGGCTTTACAACGCATGCTCCAACTGGATATGGACAAACTTTTGGCCTTGCTGTAGTTTGGGGAAAAATCATCATGGATGGTTTTGTGCAAAGCCAAAAGGAAAAAGAAAGGAAAAACGAGAAAATATGCTTGCAATAACTGACAGCGCTTCAGAACAACTTGTTCCCTATATGCAGGAGTCCGGCAACGGTAAGGCGGTGCGGATCAAGCTGCAACCGGGTGGCTGAGCGACCGGGCCTTCCCTGGTTTTGACTCTGGATGAGCCAAAAAACAGCGATCACCAGCTTGAAAAAGATGGTGTTGTATATATCGTGGACAAACAGCTGCTGCTGCGCTGCACCACTGTTACCGTTGATTTTGTGGAAGAGGACGATTGGCGGGGTTTTGCCCTGGTTGCCGCCAATCCGCTGTAAGTGGTCAGGGGCACCGCATCTTCGCACGGTCGCGACTGTCCACATAGTGGGCTATAGCGACCAGTCGCGCCTGCACGAATCTACGGCACCCCTGACCACTTACAAGTTTAAGGTATATGGAAACAAATGGTTACTAATCCTGTGACCAGTTACAATCCGCTCATTGGTGGTTGTTAACTGCTTTTCTCGCTTCAGGTTGGAACAGGTCTCACGGGTGACGCAGCAGAAGATAGATGGGCGCCAGACTTTTCCGTTTGCCCATCCCTGCCGCTGCCCGTCCGTCCCGCAGGAAATTTCCCCTGGCCGTCGGCCATAACAGGAGATTCTCCGCTGATCCCGGCACCGTATAGATCATAAACCCGGCGCCGAATGTCTGGACAAGGATTTCCAGAGTGCCGTCGCCGTTGGTGTCCATCACCGTGGGCGCTGCCGGCGCGCCCTTGCCGTTACCGTTTGTACCCTGAAAGGGCAGTTGGATATCATGGAGGATGTTGCCCCGGTTATCCAGGATCATCAAATAGCCGTGCGCTTTGCCGGGGGTGATATTGTCCGGATCGCCATAGGTGGTCAGTATCAGCTCCGGGACATTGTCCCGGTTGAGATCGGCCACCATGATTTCGGATCCATACATGATGGCCCGGCCGTGCTGGATGTTCCGGCGCCAGAGGGTGTGGGCGCTTGCGGAGGTGCAGTAGATATAGCCGTCGTGGGCCGCATACAGGATTTCCGGTTTGCCGTCACCATTGATGTCGACAATGGTCGGGGCAGGGGGATTGGGCGGTGGATACCAGGAACGACTACCTCGGTTGAGCGGATACCCGGACGAGGGCAGGTGTTCCCATCCCGGCAGCCGCATGGCCGATTGGTCGCCGTTGCCGTAGGAACCCTGCAGGACCATGATGGAGTGGTGTTTGGTGTCATAGGGTATATCTTTTTCCACATTGGAAACGGCCACAACCTCGTTTTTGCCGTCTCCGTTGATATCAGCCACCGAGGGCGGTGAGTCGGTCCACTGCATCCACTTATTGCGCGATGGATGCGGCCAGTCACCGGTGTGCAGGTGATAGTGGTCACGCTCTACAGCGGGATCGAACCAGCGGATGAACTGGCCCCAGTTAAGACGGTTGCCGGAATACTGGGAGGATCTGTTGGTGAACCAGGAGGAGGCCAACATGGAGATGCCGGTGTGTTGGAAGACGTTGATCTGGTGGTTGTCAAAGGTGACCACGATCTCCTGTTCCGGATCGTCATCCAGGTTGCCGATGCCCACATTCAGCCCATAGCAGCCGTATCCATGGTTACCGGGACCGTTGGCATCGCCGTCATTGCCGTAACCGTTGGCCGTGTTGTATCGGGGCCAGGCCTGAAAGCTCAGGCCCGGCGGTTGATAGCGGCTGCCGTCGGCGTTGAAGACAAAGACTTGGGCGCCGTCATGTTTGGTTTGGGTGGTGGTAGCGACAATCTCGATGCTGCCGTTATTGTCCAGGTCCGCCGCTGCCAGGCCGCGGGTTTCCGGACACTGTCCGGCCGAGCAGGTGGAGGCGGGCCAGCCGGTTTTCAGGACAAGGCTGTTGTTTCGCCACTCGTAGGCCACCACCCGGTCGCCGCTGGCCGC
>JALVAI010000052.1 GCA_027011235.1 Desulfobulbaceae bacterium | reverse complement strand
GCTGCCATCCTTGACGCCGCGCAGGGCGATAAGACGTCCAGCCAGTTCCTGCACCTGGGATGCCTTGCCCTTGACAATGGTCACCTCGAGACAGTTGTGATGGTCCATGTGGATGTGGGTGGTTGAGGTGATGAGTTCGTAAAAATCGTGCTGCAGCTCGGTGATGCGCTCCTGGAGCTGTGATTTATGGTGATCATAGACCATGGTCACCACCCCTACCACCTCACTGTCATCGGCCCACTCGTCCTTGACCAGAGCCTTGCGGATAAGATCCCGCACTGCCTCGGACCGGTTTGAATAGCCATGCCGGGCAATATAGTCGTCAAAGCCTGCAAGCAGGTCCTCTTCCAGGGAAATGGAAAACCGCTTCAACATATTTCCGCCTCCGGAGGAACATCCATTACAAATTTTCCAGTTTTTGCAGCCGTTTCAAAATAGAGGTCGCCTCATTGCGGATCGAAGCGGGCAGGGAGGCATCTTTTGCCGAGCGGCCAAGATACTCCTTTGCCTGTTTGATCTTCCCCTCATACAGATAATACTTTCCCAGATAAAAGTTGCTTTCTCCTGTCTTGCCCTGCCCGGCTTTCAAACGGCCATATTCCCAGTAAAGCTGAGAGTAATCGGGCATGACCCGACCAACCTTGTCAAGCAGCTGCTGCGCCCGCTGCCAGTCTTTCTGCAGGGACCGGACCCGGGCAAGCTCAAACACCGCATACATGTCTGTCGGGTCCCGTCCCACGGCCTTTTCAAGAAGCGCCTGCGCCTCATCCAGCCTGCCGGAGTCCATTTCCAGGACAGCCTTGTCCACATCAAGGATATCACGGCCGGGATAGCTCTCCATTACCTTGTCAAGCAGCTCGGCGGCCCGTATATAATTATGCTCTTCACGGGCAACCAGGGCAAGGCCATATTGGGCCATGATTTTCTGCTCCCGGTCTTTTGCGCTCGTCATCCTGTTGGTGCAGACCATTCGCATCCGTTCAATATCCATGGATTGGCTCATAACCCGGTACTTGAAGCGGAGAAAGGAAAAATTATCGACTTTTCGGTAATAGCCGGGTTTGCGCTGATCGGGATCGTTTTCAAGCAGTGATTCAACATAGTCCAGGCGCGCTTCCGGATTGGGATGGGTCAGCAGATACTGGGGCAGTTTGCCGGACCGGTAGCGGGTTATGCGGCGCATGGTGCGCAACATGGCCTCCATGGCAACGGGATTGCGATGCATCTTGCGCATCCAGGCAAAGGAGAGACGGTCGGCCTGTTCTTCGTCCTGGCGTGAGTAATGGAGGTTCAAGGCCTGGCCCGCTGCCAGGGAGCCGGTAAACAGCCCCTGGGACAGGGCCGGATTGCCGAGAAAAAGGCTGGCCACGGCCAGGCCCATGGTGATAGCGCTTATCTTGCCCCCTTTATCGATGCGCTGGGCAATATGCCTGCTGACCACATGGCCGATCTCATGGGCAAGGACACTTAAGAGTTGATCTTCCGAGTCCATCTTCATGATCAGGCCGCTGTAAAAAAACACCAGTCCGCCGGGGGCGGCAAAGGCATTAAACTGATCACTGCGAACCACAAAAAAGTGATAGTCAAAATACTGGGGTCCGGCAATGGTCAGGACCTGGTTGCCGAGTTCATTGATATATTGGCTGATATCAGGGTCATCGAGCAGCCGGAAACTCGTGCGCACAGAATAGAGCAGTTTTTCCCCGACCTCCCGCTCCTCGCCGATGGTCAGGGAAAACCCGCTTACGGGCAGCAGAAGCTGGCCTGCCAGCAGAACCAGACAGAGAATCCGGGTCAACAGGGATGGGGCGGTGTTCTTCATGGACATAGAATGATGGAAAAATTTTTTCGGTATAACCAGCATGGTTGGACAGCATAACAATCCATGAAAATCAACAGGTCACGCCTAAGGTAGATTTTACCCGCACCCCAAGCTCGGTAGGAGCGGCTTCAGCCGCGAAATTTTCATGGTTATCATGGTAATTCAATAAGCTATTCGCGGATAAATCCGCTCCTACAGCACATGCAATAACACGCGTTGTTCTTGTAGCACCGCTTGCGGTGCTACACATCATTCGGCGCTTTGCGCCATTTCCGGATAAATATACTCACAGTAACCAGCATGGTCCGGCGGCACAAGGTCATTTTCTCAGGTTGCGCCCCTGGCATAGGATCTTTCCAGCCTGGTGAGCAGCAAAGAGCAGGGAAAGGTAAGGACAAAATACATGGCCGCAACCAGCAGCCAGACCTCGATGGTCATGTAGGTGGATGCCATCAGTTGTGTCCCCTGGTAGGTCAACTCCTGGATGGAGATAACCGACACAATAGAGGAATCCTTGATCAGAGAGATAAACTGCCCGGCCAGGGGCGGCAGCACCTGGCGGAAGGTCTGCGGCAGGATAATATGGCGCAGACACTGGCCCCGGGAAAGCCCGAGGGCATGGGCGGCCTCCCATTGCCCGCTGTCCACGGACTCGATGCCTGCGCGCAGGATCTCGGCGATATAGGCCCCCTCAAACACAGCCAGGGTCAGCACCGCCGGCACAAAGGCGGTGACCGTGGCAGGTGGGGCAACAAGGATGCCCAGCCAATGGGCTGTCCGTGGCGACAGATTTTGTAATAAATCATCAGCACCAATAAGCGGGGTGAGCTGATCGGCCAGGAAATAATAGACCAGAAAAATAATCACCAGCGGTGGCAGGTTGCGCATCAGTTCGATATAGGTGCGTCCTGTCAGCCGCCAGAACAGGCTGCGGCTGATGCGGGCCAGGGCCATTGCCAGGCCGATCACCAGGGCCGGCACCGCCGCGTAAAGGCTCAGGCGCAGGGTGGTCAGCAGGCCAAGGAGCAGATAATTGGCAACCCACCGCTGCTGCCCCTTATCAAAGCGGACAATATACTGCGGGATATCACCCCAGTGCCAGGTATAGTGCAGCTGCATGGTCACGCGATAACCCAGGTAACCCGTTGCCGCAAAAACAAGCGCCAGAAGCAAACAATCCAGACTTCTGCTTTTTTTTCTGTGACCACCGATCATTGGCAACATGGGCGCCATAGCCGCCTCATGGATCAAAGTTTCACGACGCTATCACATATCCTTTTTCCAGGCGGTTGACTCAAACCAGTAGGCGTACCGCTCCTGGATCCAGCCTTTACTGCGCTGAATTTCAATCCAGTTGTTAAAAAAATTAAGTACATCCACATCACCCTTGCGCACGCCGAAACAGATGGGTTCCTTCATCAACTGCTCCTTGTAGGCCCTGAGCAGTTGCGGTGCTTCGGCCGCCATCTGTACGGGCAGGGGTTGAGAACCGATCATGGCATGGACCCGGCCGTTGCGCACCTCCTGAACGGCAGAGGGTTCATCATCAAAAAGCCTGAGTTTTGCCAATGGAAAGTTCTTTTTGGCGGCAATGGCGGCGGTGGACCCGAGACGGGCGGCAAGACTGACCTTGGGGCTGTTGAAATCCTTGAGACGAAAACCCTTTGTCATCCTGATGTTTGCCAGCAACCCCTGACTTGAATAGTAATAGGGCCTGGTAAAGTTGATCTTCAGGTTTCTTTTCGGGGTAACGCTCATACCGCCGATAATGACATCGAACTTGCCGGCGATCAGCGCCGGAATAATGCCCGACCATTTGGTGGGCACAAACCGAACCTTGACCCCCATATCCCTTGCCAGCTTGCGGGCCACGTCAATTTCCATGCCTATGAGTTCTCCTTTTTTATTTTTCATCGCCCAGGGTACGAAAATATCCATCCCCACCCTGAGGGTGCCACGTTTGACCACCTGTTCAATGACGCTGTCGGCCGCTATTTGCTGATGAATCCCGGCCGCCGCTGCCGGCAGGGCACAAAACAGGATGATGATGGTGGTCAGAATGGTTCGCAGTTTCCAGTTGTTCATTGTTCCCCCGTTGTTGTGAGTGTTATTCATTTTAACGTCGTAAAATCATGTGATTACCCGTCA
>JALVAI010000051.1 GCA_027011235.1 Desulfobulbaceae bacterium | reverse complement strand
TGAGTAATGAGAGAAACGACTTGATTGTGACTAATAGCCTATCAAGCCAAATTTAATCTCCGATACTCGTTGATACAAAATTTTTTACATCGAGGCAAGGAAAAAATTAAATTTTTTGTATTCCCCGGTATTTTCAGTAAAGGTTTGATAAAGATGCCGACAAATACCAATTCTTCAGGGCAGGTACGATAATATAATTTTTTTAACCATTAAAAAAACAATTCGATTTTCAACGACTGCCGGACAGGTACAACTAAACCGAACCCAGGCAAATAAAAAAAAGCCGGGGCGACTTACCCCGGCCTTTCGCACACTATCCTTTTTTTCGCTACGCAGCGGGTTTAAACTGCGGGCAGCGATGGGTCACATCAATTCCCTTCTGACACATGATACTTAAAATTTCCTCTTTGGAGAAAATAGAATCCTTCTGGTTACTGACATACACAAGACAGTCCTTGCAGATGTTGAACGCATACACATCAATTTCCCGCATAACATCCCAACATGATTTTTCTGCCCTGTATGCCGGACATTGCGACGCTTCCGGGTTACAGTCCATAATCTCCCAGCACGGCCATTTTGTTCTCAATGACATCGCCATCCCTCCAAATAGAAAAACTGTAGAAAAAACAAATATAATTTTCCTGTATCAGCGACAGTCTTTTTAGACAATTCCGCTTGACAGGATTTCTTTTTTCATATGCTTGAAATGCCTTACCAGGAATCGGCGTCAAATGCAAGCCGCAGGCGCAATTCTTCGCACCCCTGGCCGGTCACGGATGAACAGACAACACGATCTTCACGGGATATGCCAAGGGCGGCGTCAAGGGAAGACGCATGCTGAATCTGCTTGTTTTTCGACAACTTATCAGCCTTGGTATAAACAGGCAGGTAGCGAATTTCATGAAATCGCAGCCAATCAATCAGATCCCTGTCCATTTTTTTCAAGGGATGGCGCAAGTCAATGATGACCACCACCAGGTGTAATGAGTCGCGCCGCAGGAGATATCCGGTAATCAACTCCTGCCATCCGGCCTGTTCTTTTTTGGATACCCTGGCAAAACCGTACCCGGGCAGGTCAACAAAATAGAGGGTTTCGTTAATAAGAAAATAATTGAGTCCCCTGGTTTTGCCGGGCCGGGCGCTAGTCTTGACAAGATTTTTTCGACCGACCAACCTGTTCATCAGGCTGGATTTACCCACATTGGAGCGGCCGGCAAAGGCTACCTCGGGATAATCCGGGGCCGGGAGTTGACCCAGGGCATGGACCGAAGTGAGAAAACGGGCGCTATGAATTTGCATTTGGGGCAACCGTATTTCTCGCCTAAATAACCTTGTTCAAAGAGTATTCAACAATCCCCTTGGCCCCGAGTTTTCTGAGCATGGGCACAAGATCCCGCACCTGATGTTCCGAAATCACGGTTTCCACGGAAAACCAGTCCTGCTTGTACAACTGGGCTACCGTGGGCGCCGTCACACTGGGCAGCTCCTTGATCAGAGTTTCAAGGCTCTCCTCCGGGATGTTCATCTTCAGGCCAACGATTCGGTCTGCCCGCAGGGCGCCCTGGAGCAACATGGCGATGTTTTCGATTTTCTCCCGCTTCCAGGGATCCTGCCATGCCTCCTTGTTGGCGATCAGCTGGGTGTTTGACTGCATCAGCTCATGAATGATGCGCAGCCCATGGGCCCGGATGGTCGATTCCGTTTCCGTTACCTCGACAATGGCATCGGCCAGACCGGAAACAGCCTTGGCCTCGGTTGCGCCCCAGGAAAAAGAGATGTCCACCTGCAACCCCCGTTCTTCAAAAAACCGGCGGGTGACATTGACCAGTTCAGTGGCAATACGCTTGCCATTTAACTGCTCAACCGTGGTGATATCCGAGTCACCGGCAACGGCAATGACCCAGCGCGTTGGCTTTTTACTGACCTTTGAATACACCAGTTCCTCGACAACCTCCACATCGGACCCATTTTCCAGGGTCCAGTCATGGCCGGTAATACCTACATCAAGCATGCCGGATTCAACATAATTGGACATTTCCTGGGGCCTGCAAATCGAACATGACAGCTCGGGATCATCGATTTCCGGAAAATAATTTCTGGACATCAGCTTGATCTTCCATCCTGATTTCTCAAACAGGGCAATGGTTGCCTTTTCCAGGCTCCCCTTGGGGATGCCTATTTTTAATTGCTGCATCTTTTTTATTTTTTTTATGTTTTATTGCTTGGTATTTTCAGATAACTTTTTGCTTTTCGCGGCTAAAGCCGCTCCTACGGAATTTTTGGGTTGCGGTCGGATAGCAGGTTATATGATCACCGCTTCCCATACACCTCATCGGGATCAAACACCCGGTCCTGGCATACCTCCAACTCCCCATTACGGACCCGGCGAAAAAAACAGCTCGGATATCCTTTGTGGCAGGCGGCTCCGCCCAGTTGCTCCACCTGGTAGATAACCGTGTCCTGATCACAGTCAACATATATATCTTTTATCATCTGGACATTGCCGGATGACTCCCCCTTCAGCCAGAGCGAATTGCGCGACCGGCTCCAGAAATGGGCTTTGCCCGTTGCCAGGGTTTTTTCCCATGCCTCTTTATTGATATAAGCCAGCATCAGGACCGCGCCACTGGCATGGTCCTGAACAACAGCGGGCAGCAGTCCGTTGGGGTCCTTGGTAAAATCCAGTTCTATCATGGTAGTGTTGATTTTTTATCCGAAAATAGTCAACGTAGCTGTATCCTTTCGGACTATTTTCACCATTGGTTGTGGCTGGGACGGTAAAATATGGTCCAGCCATGCGGTTTATCAGCAGGGCACGGTCCCGGTTGACGCTTTCCCTGCCTGTTTTGAAGACGCCATCTTTTTCTGCTGCGTCCGTTGTTTTTCTTTCTCCATAAAATGAATGATGCAGCCTGACCTGGTCTGACAGTAATCATCGGGATGACGACAGACAGGATCATCGGGATCAACGGTTTCCTTATATTTTTCACAGACAAGTTCCATATGTTCCTCGTTGGCAACCCGTGCACATTTAGGCGGTAGCGTGTTCTTTGTCAAGTAGGGACAAAAAGCTTTAGCGATATCGGGACAAGTCCCATGCTCCACTGCGCAAGAAACAGGCCGGCCCTGTTTTCTCCCTGTTCGTCAGACGAAACGCTTCCGGCGGGCAGCCGGGGAATGATTTGTATTTTTTAACCCTTTACACTACAATACTGAAAAATTTGTATCGACCTTTTTATTCCCCAACAATTTTTTAAAAAAATCTCCCATGTGTCCAGTCGCCCTAACAGATACCGTCAGCATCAGTTACACAGCCACCCTTGAAAACGGAGAGGTGGTCGAAAAGGTTCCGGCATCCAGACCGATCCAGCTAAGCATTGGATCCGGCAGGGTCCTCAAGGCGGTAGAAGCTTGTCTCATGGGCATGAACCCCGGAGAAACCAGGGAAATCCACATCCAGCCCGAAGACGCCTATGGACCTCATTATGACACCCTTGTCCATGATATTAAACGGGAGGTTTTCAGGGGAAAAATTGATCCCAAACCTGGCATGATCCTTTCCCTGACCATAGACAAAGACGGCCGGGAGCAACAGGTCCCGGCAACGGTGCTGGCCGCAAACAGTGAAACCGTCACTGTTGACTACAACCATCCCCTTGCCGGAAAGGTGTTGATCTATACCGTCACCTTGCACGCCATAGCCACCTGAGAAAGCAGGGACGATCCACTGTTTTTTCCTGGCCGGCGCTGTCATTCCCAGGCATGGCAGACAAAGCGGGCTTATACTCCCCTTCTGTCACATGCCAGAGTCTTGCAGGCTCCAGTACCCTTTAACCACAAAGAAACAATTTTGCATCCCTGCAAGCATCACTCTCCGTCCGCGGCTTCCATTGCCGGCCAGGGCGCATCTTTTTCTTCCACAAAATAGCAAAACCTTGCCCACCTGGCTGTAAAGCCGGTTATCGGGCAACG
>JALVAI010000050.1 GCA_027011235.1 Desulfobulbaceae bacterium | reverse complement strand
CCCTTCCGTTGCAGTATTTACCGAGCCAATTGTTTCCAGGCGGTCAGCAATATCGGCATCATTATCGTCAACAACTGTTGCGCCCGCGTCGTTATAGACAGAATCCGGGTCGACTGTAATCTCAGCATCGCCAATCACAGCGACAGTTGGGGCGATGTCACGGCTTATAGTACCGATGCTGCGCATTGTTCTTATGTTATCGATTCTGCCGGAACCTCGAACAGCTATTCGATGAATTCTGATTATGTGTTTTCCCGGATCAAGCAAGGTCAAGTCCGCCTGTAAATCACGGGTGAAGGTATGCCAACTGCCGTCGTTGGCGTCAGCGCCAAGACCAAAATTGTAACGTCCTGAAGCTGTAATTTGCCCTTGGGTATTTGTAGGCTGATACTCAAAAGTTTTGTATCCGTCCTCAGTATGCACAGCTACAAAAAAAGTGAAATCCTCGCTGTATTGCATCTGCCATGAGAGCACATGTTCATTTTCTTCTTCCCATAAATTATCATTGCTGTACCTGAATCCGTTGTTAAGACCATCATTCCCCTGCAGGACGATAACATTGCTGCGCTTATCTGTATCATACAGATTGATTACACTTGAACCTGCAGTTGTACCGTAGGTCTCCCAATCGTCTGTATCTCCATCTTCCGCATCTTCCCGCATGGTAATATTATGCACCAGATTACCCTGAACAAATTGATTACACAGCTCAGCTGCAATATCCTGAACAGCCTGGCTCCTGTCACTGTAGTCATCTTCGCAGGCCAGTTCTTTAACCCAGCCGGCAACTATTTTTGCACCAATACGGCCATAATGGGTGTTATTAATACCGGAGTGACGTTGCACATAACTGAACAGTTTATCTGCTTCCGGAAGGTCCCCATTAGCATCCTGATCATAATCGAGCCACTTGGTTTTGGCCTTCTCATAAAGGTTGATAAACAATGCATTTTTTTCCACTGCTATCGGTTTGATGAGTGGCGCATAAAGCCTGGTGTTTTCTCCATGGCTTCTGGCGCCTGGAGGGCTGATAAGTACAGGGGTAAGGCCAAGTCTTCTGGCATCATCTATGTAGGCTCTTAACTCATTTTGAAAATCCTCAACACTCACACGGGGAGGCCCGTTATCGTACTGAAGGTGGGAGTCATTGGCCCCAAACTGAATCAGGAGAAACCCGCCGTTTCCGTCGGCAGTTGCGTTGATTAAAGCTTCTGTGTTTGCCCAGTGTCTATCAATAAATCCAGGCCTGGTGTCATTGGGGGTTCTGTACGCAACCGAATCAGAACCTGAACGGGCTCTGTTATAGAGCTTTACGGGGTCTTTCATATATTTATCAAGTTGTTCGCCCCATCCTTCGAGTACCCTGTTGTCACCATAGGGGTCATTAAAGTCGCCGCTTCGAAACCAACCGGCATGAACGGTGGAAGAGCCAATAATAAAAATTCTCTTGCTGTTCAAAATTTTATTATTGGACAATAACAGATGATAAATGGGTTCAAGATTATCACTGCCCCATGTTGTTATCGGCAATAACAAGACAAAGCTGAGAAGCAGCAGTACCCCGGATATTTTTTTGAAGGCGGTTGCCCAAAGTCTCAGGTCAATATTGTTGCGACTGTCTTTTTTCGGATGGTATGGACTCATATTATACTCATTCATTTGTATTTTCCATTGTACGATAATGCACAACGATAACATGCCGGTTTTTCGGGGATTATTTAAAGAATCGCAGGTGGAGAAGAGTGGTGGTAACTCAACACTTTTCAACCACAACCGGGAAGAGAAGGTTAGGGAGCATCCACGTAGGATTTCGAGGAAAACGGCCATCCATTGGTAGCGTTGACCGTTTTTTTTCGAAAAAGTACCGAAAATCTGTCCAACATCCGGACAGTGGTTACAATGTCCTGAACTGATTTCGATAATAAATTCAAAAGTAGACTACAAAACGGGCAGATAAAGTGCAAGATAATTACTGCAAAAGCCGGCAATTGTTGTAAAGGTATTGTAAAGCCGGGAAGGATTCAGGCACAGGACCGGCTTGCAGAGACAGAAGGTGTTAAACGAACCACTTTACGCTGATGAGCAATTGGCATATTCCGGTATAGCTTTGCTGGATGCCCCATTAAAAGGATTGTCCATGATGTAAGCCATTACCTTTCCCGTGCCGGATAGTCCGGACTGGCTACAGAGACAGCCCTGAGCAATTTCGATAAAGTCTACAGTGTATATTTCAGCAATTACCTACTTGTCACTCAAGTTTCTGATTTGTTCCTTTTCGTAGATGACCAGAGGACAACCTCCAAAGGCAGAAAACTATTCCCGTCAGACCAGGTAAGGGTAACCAGCTTGATTCTTTACAGACACTGTTGTGGTTGTGGACCCAGGCCGGCAACTCAACCGCCTTGGAACGGGACCGGTCATGAGTGGAGTCATGAAAAATCAAAACTTTTTCTCTTTCCTCGCTGGTCAATGCGTTGAAGAAACGAACAACAATGGCCACCAGTGTCAGCATGAATTTTCGCCAGTTATGTTTTGATGAAGTCATAAAAACGTCGATCTACTGCGTCGTGTGTCCTGTGGCGATTCGTGGGCATACTTCATGTATTGTTAAGAGCCGCCACAGACACTATTCCTCGGAGTCTCCGCTGCGCTTATCTGTCTGTGTTTTTACTTAGCCATCTTTAAGCATTGTCTGGATTTTTTTACAGGTCCCAATGTCCCAAGAATGAAAAGTTTTCATGTTAATATGTTATTGTTTTACATGGTTGGCTCTTTTTATCTCCAGGTGTCAACCAATTCCGAAATTTGAGCAAATTAGAGGTCGACCTGGTTAAAGCTGGGAGCTAAAAAATGGCCGGTAACCGGGGCGTTACTTTGTTATGAAAAAAATCATTCTTTTTCTGAGTATTTCCTTTTTTGGATGGGTCGGTTGGCGGCTTGGGCAAGGCGCCGGTATCATGACTGCTTACCTGTTGAGCGTGGTTGGCAGTCTGCTGGGGGTGGTGGTTGGGGTTCTCTTCAATCGGCGCTATCTTGAGTAGTCCTTCATTCATACCTTGCTGTTTCCTATGAAAAAACAGCTGCTGCCCCGGAATGTGTTGCAAAAACACCTGGCAGGGTGTAAGACAGCGATCTTGCCTGTCTCTTGTAGGCCATTCATATTTTTTTTCAAAAAAACTCACTGCAAACAAGACAAATACTGCGGATACCCCTTGAGTCGACAACTACAGAAACAGTTACAGAAAGAAATAGCAAAACGCAGGACCTTCGGCATTATCAGTCATCCCGATGCCGGAAAAACAACCCTGACCGAAAAACTGCTGCTCTTTGGCGGTGCTATCCAGATGGCGGGCGCGGTCAAGTCGCGCAAGACAGCCCACCATGCCACCAGTGACTGGATGGCCATCGAGCAGGACCGAGGTATCTCGGTGACCACCTCAGTCATGAAGTTCAACTACCGTGATTACGAGATCAACCTGCTTGATACCCCCGGCCATCAGGACTTTTCTGAAGACACCTACCGGGTGCTGACGGCGGTGGATTCCGCTTTGATGGTTATTGATTCGGCCAAAGGTGTTGAGACGCAGACCACCAAGCTGATGGAGGTCTGCCGGATGCGCAATACACCGATTATCACCTTTATCAACAAGCTTGACCGGGACGGTATGGAGCCGCTGGATATCCTGGCCGACATCGAGGAAAAGCTGCAGATCGAGTGCACGCCGCTCTCCTGGCCCATCGGCATGGGCAAGGGATTTAAAGGAGTCTATGACCTGTACCGCAAGGAGATCAACCTGTTTACGCCGAGCCGGGCGACCCGGCCCGAGGACAGGATTGTGGTCAAGGATCTTATGGACCCTATCCTTGAAAAAGTCCTGGGCTCTGATGTGGAACAGTTGCGGGAGGATATCGAGCTGCTGGAAGGCGCGGCCAATCCCTTTGAGTATGACGAATATCTGAAGGCATCCCAGACGCC
>JALVAI010000049.1 GCA_027011235.1 Desulfobulbaceae bacterium | reverse complement strand
GGCTTGGAGGGCCGTACAGTCCCGCAAAATTGAGCGAATTGCTTCTCTCCGCTGAAATGGATATGGACTGCAACGGACCTAACCGGGAAGATATCCAGGAAGAGTTCAATCGGTTTCGGCAGGGCAATGAGTTGCCGGCCTTGGATTCAGAGGAGATCGAGCCCTTCCTGGGTAGGATGTTGCAGATCATGAAATTCTTCGGCAAGGAGAAATGGCATCCAAAATTTCACCTGATGTTTCGGAGTGTTATTGCCAAGCTCAAGCTACACTCCTTTACCGGTTCGCTGGAATATTGGCGGCAACAGGCCTGGGAAAAACTGAACAAATACGACCTCGACTCGCCGTTTCTCCTGGACACCCAGGATGATATCTCTTCCAGGGCCTGGGAGGGTGACGACATGGTCTGCGGCCCGGAAATCGACATCCTGGTGGCCGGCCACACCCATCTGCGCCGCTGCATTCCCCGTTCCAACCAGGTGTATTACAACACCGGCACCTGGATACCGCTTGTCCATTTGCCATCAGAACTGGTTAACGACAGGGATGCGCTCTTTGATTTTTTTGACAAGCTCGCAACCCGGGAGAGTCTGAGCTCATTTCGGAAGCCGCATACCTTTGCCGGGGTGAAAACCGAGGCATTGATCAGGGAACAGGGTACCCTGCTGCGCATGGACCGGGTATCAGATCATGGCTGCCATTGCAGACTGCTTGAGGCCGATAAAGACGGAAATCTCCAGGAGGTGGAGGAAAGCGCATGGCCAATATAAAATCCCCCAAAGTCCGGACCGTGACCCTTGAACTGCTTCGGCATGGTCCAGCCCATAATCAACTGCTCTCGCCCCTGACCACCTACATGGGGCTCTGCGGCGCCCATGAAATCTCCGCCATCACCATTCCCCTGGAGCACCGGCAGTTGCTGGACAGGCTGGCCCTGTTTCATGCAACAGAGCCGCCGGCTCCCGAATCAACCCCGCCCACTGCTTTTGATGAGCTGGCCGACACCATGACCGCGATTCTTGAGGCCAACCCCGGCCTTGTCTCCCAGCTGCATGCGTCCAATGGCTGTGATCATACCTCAACCCTGATCGAGCTGCGGTTGGTGCTGTCCGCCACCGAACTGGCCCTGCTTCCATTTGAGATTTCCAAGGTGCCCAAGGGATGTATCGGCTCCTCGGCCCTCCATCTCGGCCTCCAGGACCTGGCCCCGACGTGCATCACCCGCTCCAGCCGCACCTTGCAGTCCATGCCCGTCAATTGGAACCGAACACCTTCCATCCTCTTTATCTCGGCCGGGGTCAGTGATACTCTCCACCGGCACCATCTCCATGCCCTATTCAAGGCCCTTGATCCCTGGCTGCCCCTGTCCACATCTCCGGATGAAGAGAGCGCCTCCACGGAACAGCGAAAAGAGCAGCTTGACAAATACCTCACCGTGATCGCCAATGGTGACCTGGACAGGATCACCGAGGTATGCAGCAACAAGTCATTTACCCATGTACACATCCTGTCGCATGGGGTAGCCGACGACAGCCTCGGAGCAGGCCCGGGCGGCCTGCTCCTGTGCAACCGCCATGGCGCCGGGCCGGTGACGGCAGAAAGGCTGTATAACGCTCTGACAAATCACGGCAAGGGTCCTGCCGGGGGAGGACCGCCGCTGGTGATCACCCTGGCCAGTTGTCATACCGGACATGCTGGCAACATTCTCTACAGCCACGGCAGTTTCGCCCACCAACTCCACGAAAAAGGGGTGCCCGTGGTGATCGCCTCCCAGTTTCCCCTGAGCGCAACAGGATCCGTGCACATGGCAGAAATTATCTACAGGCACCTCATGAAAGGCAGTGATCCCCGCCTTGCTCTGTACAAGACAAGAAAAGCGCTCAATGCCCGGCCAAGTCCCTATCTCCATGACTGGGCCTCCCTGGTGGGCTACATGGCCTTGCCGGAAAATTTTGCCGAACAACTGGTGGATTTTCAGTACAGGCAGGCAAAGGCTGCCCTGGACAACAGTCTGGCCGCCCTGGACGGGTCACCTGTGGATCAAGCGGACGACCTGATCAAATATGTGGATCGGGCCATGCAATGGATGCCGGATGATCCCGCCTACGCCACCGAGGTCGTAGCTCTGAAGGGAGCCGTGGCCAAGCGTAAAGCCGAGATGTACTTTCGGCAGGCAACCGGTAGCGGGAAAAATGACGAAAAATTATTGCAGGAAAGTAAACGCCAACTGACCAGGGCCATTGGTTGTTACCGCCAGGCGGCCCGTCAGAGTGTGGCCGAGGGGGAAGGCATAATCCGCAAAAAACGGGCACTCCACTGGAGCCTGACCCAATACCTTGTCCTGATGGCAATCGCGCACGGCACGTTCCGGGAAAAGGAGTGGCAGCAGTGGAACGCGGCCATGTTTTCCGCCCGGGTGGACATGAAGAACAGAGAGGGAACCGAAATCTGGTCCTGGGCCGTAGCCAGCGCCATGGAGTTGCATCTTCTTCGGTATGTACTGAAAGAGATTTGCCCGGACAAAGGTGAAAAAATAGACTCAAAACGGAATAAAGAAAAACAGGAGAGCCTGCACTGGGCGTACAAGCTGGCCTGCAAGCTGCACCGGAACTGTGAAAATCCCTTTATTCTAAACTCTACCTGCAGACAACTGGAACGATACGGAAACTGGTGGCGGGAAATGAAGTATTTCTGTTTAACAGATGAGAATACCGCAGAATCCATCCAGACAATTCGATGTTCTCTCGCTGATTATGCAGAAGAATTGCGTAAAATTCTGACCAGCGATTACTCCTCCTGTCCCGGGAGCAGGCCGTAATCCCCTGCCCTTCTCGCCATGCTAACGCCCCGGTGTCCCGCCGGTGCTGAAGGCCATGATTACTTCATGGCCGCTCTGCATATGTTTTATTTAGTCGAAACAAGGATATATACTGATAATACGACATTGCCGCCCATTAAAGAGGCATTGGTGAAATTACCGGAACCATGTACGGTCTCACCACTGTCCGGTTAAAACAACTTCCTTCCCCATGGTCCCTGCGCCCTGCAGAGCAAGGCGGCGCTATTCGGGCCCATTCCAATTCAGACAGACTTATTCTTTTTACCGGCAGTCTCTGGTTTCTGTCCTCTGGTTGCTGATACCAATATATTCGCGGATAAATCCGCTCCTACAGCACGTACAATAATTTTATTGCACGCGAAAAACAGCGAAGCAACGGCAACAACGGCCAGGCAAAACACAAAATCCGGCTTCTGGCTTCTGTCATCTGGATTCTGATATCAATACCTTCTCAAACAGGTAGGTCGTTGCGCCGGGAAGAACCGGTTAACCGGAAATCGCTGGCCCGGTCTCAATACCTTCTCAAACAGGTAGGTCGTTGCGCCGAATTGTATGAAATTAAAAGTGCCACTATTTATGGTCTCAATACCTTCTCAAACAGGTAGGTCGTTGCGCCTTGTACACTGTTGACAAGTTGAATGATCTTTTTGGTCTCAATACCTTCTCAAACAGGTAGGTCGTTGCGCCCTGATTGACTCCAGCATATACCGGATAGCATCAAGTCTCAATACCTTCTCAAACAGGTAGGTCGTTGCGCCACAGGCAAACGGCGAGCAGGCCGGGACATATGCCGTCTCAATACCTTCTCAAACAGGTAGGTCGTTGCGCCAAGCGCCGTTTTTGGTCCTGTTGGTGGGCTGCTTGTCTCAATACCTTCTCAAACAGGTAGGTCGTTGCGCCAAGAGAGATCAGACAAGTATTACCACCATGAGAATGTCTCAATACCTTCTCAAACAGGTAGGTCGTTGCGCCTTTCTATATGATTGTGTTTTCCAATAACTTATAAGTCTCAATACCTTCTCAAACAGGTAGGTCGTTGCGCCGTTGCTTTTTTGCGCCGTGGATTAAACGACCCCTTGTCTCAATACCTTCTCAAACAGGTAGGTCGTTGCGCCCAAGCGCGCCGTCCAAGTGGCTGGCCTCGATGATGTCTCAATACC
>JALVAI010000048.1 GCA_027011235.1 Desulfobulbaceae bacterium | reverse complement strand
AACGAATAATGAAAATAGTCCGAAATGACACGGCTACACGGCCTATTTTCGGTTAAACGCTTCAATTTTCTTTAACTATGAAGATTTAATCAGGTATGTTTTTGATTGTAAAGGGAATTTTGCCGGAAAATATTTTTTTTAGGTCTTTTTTGCTCAAAAAACGGTGGCTGCCGAGGGGTAAATGACCCAGCCTGAGATCTCCATACGCTGTTCTTTTCAGCCTTTTCACCGGGTGACCGATTGCCGAAAACATTTTTCGGACCTGTCGCTTTTTTCCCTCATGAAGAATGATCTCAAGACGGATTTTTCCTCTTTTGGGAGCAAGAACACGAATTTTGGCTGGCAAGGTTTTTACGCCATCAAGGAAGATTCCCTGTTCAAGCTGACGCAGCAGGGCAGGGACAGGGACTTTTTCCACCTCCACTTCATAGGTCTTGGCAACCCCGTAGCGGGGATGGAGAATATAATTGGCGAGCCGGCCGTCATTTGTACACAATAGCGCCCCTTCGGAGTTGAGATCAAGCCGGCCCACCGGAAAAATGCGTTTATCAATGTCCGGGAGCAGATCGGTCACAATGGGGCGTCCCTGGGGGTCGGACAGGGTGGTCACATAGCCGGTCGGTTTGTTCAGAAGGATGTAGATCTGTTGTTCCCTGGTAACGGTTTTACCGTCAAAGGTGATCAACGCCCTGGCGGGATCGGCCTTGTACCCCATTGTTGTAATACACTCACCGTTGACCCGTACTCTGCCCTCCCTGATGTATTGCTCGCATTTTCTCCTTGACCCTATCCCGGCCCGGGCAAGAATTTTCTGTAATCTCTCTTCCATTGACGACTGATTATTTGGGGTTCCAGGAGACGGGAGACAGTACAGGGGATGATCTATCGCAGGTGCGGCGGTATCATGGCGGCAAATTTTTTGTCGACCAGGGCCTTGGTGTCGGGATCAACTTCCAGGATCTCGGTATACCAGGGTTTCATTCGGCAATCGAAAACAATGGGCGGCGTCAGGCCGACGTGGAAACGTTTGGTGACCTCGGCGGCACCGTGAATATCGGCTGCCGGTTCAAAGCGGGTGAAAAAGGTCCAGAGAAATTCCTGCAGGTTGAGGGTCGCCTCCCTGCTTGAATCAACCAGCAGGATTACCTGCCAGCCATCGACCCCCTGATGCGCGGCCAGCTCAGCCGCCTGGTTCGGAGCGTCCGCATATGGTTTTCCCTGAACGACCAGGGTGCCTGGAAGGTAACAGACCGGCCGGGTGCACCCATCGGGAAGGGAGCCGTTAAATTCGGTTGCCAGGTCCCGCTGTTTATCACCAAGACCCATCATCATGGCCTTTGATCCCTTGTTCACGGATGGACCGGTGTAGTCCAGGGTGTCCTGGGAGACATTGGCAAAGATAAAAAGGTCCCTGTCCCACCTGATCCGTTCAAGGATATGTTGCCAGAGCCTTGGAAATTCGGCAATATCAATGTTGCCATCGGTCAGGAGCAGAAACTTGGTCAGGGAGAGTTGACCTTCGCCGAGGATTCGCAGGCCGGAGGCAAAGGCCTCCCTGGGATAACGGTTGGCGACCCGGGCGGCGGCAAGGCAGTGGAAGCCGGTTTCGCCAAAGGTTTTCAGCTGACGGACACCGGTCATGACCAGGGGAAAAAGGGGAGAGAGGAGCTCCTGGAGAAAATCGCCGATAAAGTAATCCTCCTGTTTGGGGCGCCCCACCACGGTGGCGGGATAAATGGCGTTTTTGCGGTGATAGAGATGAGTGGTCCGAAACACAGGGTACTCGTGCTGCAGCGAGTTATAGCCGTAATGATCACCAAACGGGCCTTCTGGACGCCGCTCCTTTGGCGGCACCATTCCCTTGATGGCAAATTCGGCCTCGGCAACGAGTCGGTGTCCGCCCTCCGGGTCACGGGCCATGGCCAGCTTTTTCCCCTGCAGCAGGGAGGCGAGCATGAGCTCGGGGATATTTTCCGGCAGCGGCGCAATGGCGGCCAGCATCAGCGCCGGGGGACCACCGATATACAGGGTCATGGGCAGAGGCTGGTTTTTCTGCTCCGCCGCATGGTAATGGAAACCGCCTCCCTTGTGGATCTGCCAGTGGATACCGGTTGTGGTGTCGTCATAGCGCTGGATACGATACATACCCAGGTTATGGCCAAGTCCGTCCGGATGCTCGGTATAGACCAGAGGCAGGGTGACAAAGGCGCCGCCGTCCGAGTGCCAGGAGGTGAGCAGCGGCAGCTCGCCAAGCCGGGCCGGCTGCTGCCTGCATTCCATTACCGGCGCTTTTGCGACAGTCTTCAGGCCGACCTTCATACCCTGCAGCAACAGTGGCCGTGCCTGCCAGAGCGTTGACAATTTCGGCGGCATGAGTCGTTCCGCCAGGTTGACCAGTTGGCGCACAAAATCGAGGGGACGGCTGCCAAAAGCAAGTTCCAGCCGTTTATTGGTGCCGAACAGGTTGGTGACCACCGGAAAGGTTGATCCCTTGACCCTGGTGAAGAGGAGGGCCGGGCCCTGGCGGGCAATAATCCGGCGGTGGATTTCGGCAATCTCCAGGTAGGGATCAACCTCGGTGTCGATGACCAGCAACTGGTCGTTCTTTTTTAAAATATCAAGGAAATCACGGAGGTTGAGAATCGGTGCCATAATGGTCGCTGCTCCGGTCGGGAAAGCCGACGATCAGTGATGATGGTCCATATCGCCAAGGAACAGCTCGTGGTATTCCTGTTCCTGAAGATGGCTTCGCATAAGCGTGGTCAGCAGATGAACGGTTTGTTCAATTTCTTTATCATCAAGCCGGGGCACAAGTACCTCGAGCAGTTGTTTTCTGCTGAAAAGCCGGAGAAAGAGCATCAGGGAACGTTCATCGGTTGCCCGGTCCAGGCCGAAACAGATCTCATCCGCCGGCAGGGGTGATAGCGTCATGATTGTTTATCCCCCCAGAATCTTCCACCATACCTTGCGGTTGCGTGGGCCATCGTATTCACAAAAAAAGATGCGTTGCCAGGTGCCAAGCAGCAGCCGTCCGTTTTCAATGATAACGGTGACGGAGCTGCCGGTCAGGGAGGCCATCATGTGGGATGGGGAGTTTCCCTCCAGGTGTTTGTAGGGAAACTCCAGGGGTATGATATGCCGCAAAATGGTGATCAGGTCGCTCTGGACAGCAGGATCAGCCCCTTCGTTAATGGTGATACCCGCTGTGGTATGTGGATTATAGGCAACGAGCAGCCCGGAATCCACATCATTATCATCTATAATCCGCTGGAGATTTGCCGTAATATCGACAAATTCCATCCTGGATGCGGTGTTGACGGCAAAGCGACCGGAAACCATTATTGTTTTGACGGCTGCAACTGCCAGTGGCCATAGGCATCTCGGCAGGCAGTGCTGTAGGTGTGCTTTTGTTGACCGTCAATGACTGCGTCAATTTTTGCCTTGCGGCAGACCCTGTGGCTTGCGGGGTCGGTATAGGCCGGCTGCGGAGTTACGCTGTACTGGTTGCCGGTGTCCGGATTGACCCAGGAAGAGGGACGATTGGAAACCCCTCTTTCATAGACGTGATTAAGCTCCTGGCGGTCATATTTGTCCATTTCATTGCCGACAATATAGCCGATCATGGTGCCGATCGCTGTCCCTATCAGGGTTGACTGGGTATCATGACCGATGGCCTGGCCGATAATGGCGCCGGCGGCCGCGCCGCCCACCGCTCCTACCTGGCCTTTCTTCCCCTGCTGTACTCCCACGCCGGTACAGGATGTGAGGGCAAACAGGGCAACAAGAGTAAATATGCTTACATATTTCATAGCAACCTCCTACTCAGGGTTTTTGACGGCTTCAGGCAGGTTTCGTTCCGGTTGCACACCGAGTTTTTTCAGTGATTCAACCCGGTCAACGAGGTTTCCCCGTCCCGACACCAGTCGTTTTCTGGCAGTTTGCCAGCTTTGGCGGCCTTGCTCAAGGCGAAAGCCGATTTCCTCAAAGGCCTCAACAAAACCGACGAACTTATCATAAAGTTGTCCGGCCTGTTTGGCAATAGCTAAACTGTTGCGTCCCTGTTCATCAACCCGCCAGAGATGATGAATCGTCCGCAGGACAGCCATAAGCGTCGAGGGCCCGGCCAGGATGATCTTTTTGCGCATGGCCGTGGTCAGCAGGTCCGGCTGCAGGGAAACCGCGGCCTGGAAGGCCCCCTCGGCAGGCATGAACAACAGGACAAAATCAACGGTATTGACACCTGGCAGCCGGTGGTATGCCTTGTTGCCCAGTCCCTTGATGTGGCTGCGCAGGGAATCGATATGTCCCTTGAGCAACTGCTGCCGTTTTCTGTTGTCCTGTTCGTGCGCGGCCCTGGTCCAGGCCTTGAGAGAAACCTTGGCGTCAATGATGATATCCCGCCCATCCGGAAGATGGACAATAACATCGGGTTGCCGCAGCCGGCCCTCATCGTTGCGCATCCCCGGCTGGGTTTCAAATTCCCGGCCCTTGCGGAGGCCGGAATCCTCAAGCAGTTTTTCCAGGATCATCTCGCCCCACTGGCCCTGCATTTTATTGCTGCCCTGCAGGGCCCGGGTCAGGTGGATGGCGTCATCGCTCAACTGCCGGTTGAGTTGCCGCAGCAGTTCGATTTCCCTGACCAGGGCGGCATGGTCGCGCGACTTTTTGTCATAGACTTCTTCCACCCGCGCCTTGAACTCATCGAGTTGCCGGCGCATGGGGTCCAGCAGGGACTGGAGGCCGGATTCGTGGCGGGCGTCAAGTTCCTTGCCCTGTTGCTTAAGGACCCGACCGGCCAGCAGCTCGAAATCCCGGCGCATCTGATCACGCACGGTGGAAAAGAGTTGTTCCCGCTCCTGCAAAAGGCGGCGGCAGTTGTCAAGTTCCGTCTGCCGGGCGGCCATTATTTCCATGCTCTTTTTCTGCTGCAACCGCAGATCGTCCCGCTCCGCGCGCAGCCGGTCAAGGCCCTCCTCAAGTCGCCTGATGTTTTTGCCCGCCTGTTCAAGGCGAATGGTCAGGCCAAGGTTGCGTCTGCCAAGACGGGTATATATCGTCAGACAGGTGAGCAAAATCAGGAGTGCCGCCCCTGCCGCCCCGGCCAATAGGGACGGAATGTGCAGGTGGTGGACAAAAAGAACCAGGGATTCCAATGGTTATCGCATGCGGCACAGACGACGGAGTTCTTCCAGTTCCTCCAGCAGTTGCAGGGCCAGGGCGCAGCCGGGAAGATTGATGCGCAGGTCCCGCTGCAACCGGATCGTGGTCTGGACCCTTTTGACCTCCAGGGCCGTAAAGCGCCACTCTCTGGGGTCATTTCCCTGTGGACAGAGCATTCCCTCGTCAATCATTTCCAAAATACTGTCTGCCGGCACGCCGCATAAACGACAGAGATCGCCGAGATTGCAGCGCATGTCTTCATCAAGGACAGTGCCGGTAAGGGGTGTCATATCAGTCATGGATGTTACCCAAGATTTTTTCGCGGATTGATCGGCATGATTTCCGCCATTTTTCGATAGAGTTTTTTCTGTTCATCGGTCTTTGCCTCGGGGACGACGATGCGCAGGGTGACGATCTGATCACCTTTTTTGGTTGCCGTGGATAATCCTCGTCCCTTGAGGCGGAGTTTTTTCCCGCCCTGCGATCCGGGCGGGATCTTCAGCTGCACCTTGCCGCCCAGTGTCGGCACGGTGATGGTGGCGCCGAGGGCGGCTTCCCAGGGAGTAATCGGCAGCTCCATGTGGATGTCGCGCTTTTCGGCATGGAAGATCGGATCGTCGGCAAAGGCGATTTCCAGGTAGAGGTCCCCGGCAGGGGCTCCTCCCATACCTGGCATGCCCTGGCCCTCGAGACGTATCCGCTGACCTTCTATAATCCCCTTGGGGATGGTTACCTGCAGGTTGTGCGGTTTGGTGGTGACCCTGCCGTTCTCGTCCACGGTTGCCCTGGACAGGGTAATATTCTGCCGGGAACCGTGATAGGCATCGGCCAGGCGTATGACGATTTTTGCATGCTGGTCTTCCCCCTTCATGCGAAAGGTCTGCCGCCGGCCGCCGCCGGTCGTGGTGCTGCGGCCAAACAGTGATTCAAAAAAATCGCTGTAATCGTGATCGCTGCCGCCGGTGTAGCCGGCGCCTTTAAATTCAAAACCGGCATCCCAATTGGGCGGTGGCTCAAAGTCCTGGCCGTTTTGCCAGTTTTTGCCGAATTTATCATAAGCGGCACGTTTTTCCGGATCTTTCAGGACCTCATAGGCCTCTCCCAGGTCCTTGAATTTTTTTTCAGCATCCGCCTCCTTGCTGACATCGGGGTGATATTTCCGGGCCAGACGCCGGTAGGCCTGTTTGATGGCATCCTGGGTCGCATTGCGGTCAACCCCCAAAATTTCGTAATAATCCCTGTATTCCATTTTCAGTTATCCCAAACAGTGGTCAAAATCTCATTGTCGTAAACTTGATGTTTCATGTCTGTGTCCTGCGCCGACAAATCGAAACGGTGCAGGACCGTGTATCCGGTCCTGGCACAGTTATTTTTCAGTGGTAAATTTTCAATTATGGCATACTCTAAGTACGGCAGGATAAAAAGAAAAGGAAAAATTGACCTAATATCTTGTATAAATATTTTGCAGCAACAGGGTATCTTTCCCGCACTATGATGAAACAACACCTGGATACAGCGGTTGCCGCCAGTGGAAAAACGGTTTTTGACAGAATCATTCTGACCGGTTTCCGGGCCACCGGAAAGTCTCTCGTCGGCAGTATGCTGGCCAGGCGGCTTGGCCTGGATTTCTGTGACACCGACACCCTGCTGTGCGCGGACAGCGGTCTCAGTGTGGCTGAATATGTTGCCCGGTACGGCTGGCCGGATTTCCGCCGCCGGGAAGAGCAGGTCCTCCTTGCTCTCGGGAACCGCTCTTCGGTGGTTATCGCAACCGGCGGCGGCGCCATCCTCCATGAACAGGCCTGGCGGACTTTGCGGAAAAAGAGTATTATATTCTGGTTACGGGCCGATTGCGCAACCATTGAACAACGTCTGTCAGCCGACAGCAGGAGTCGTCACCTGCGGCCGTCTCTGACCGGTGGTGATCTTTCCGGGGAGATCAGGGAGCAGCTTGCCCTGCGCACGCCCCTGTACCGGCGGGGTTCGGATGTTGTTATTGATACCGACGGCCGCCCGCCCCTGGACATTGTCCGGGAAGTTATCCGGGCACTGTCCACGGCAGGGGGGCGGAAAAGCCATTGCTGAACCATTCAGCCTGTCCCTGTTTTTCTGTTGCAAAAGGGGCGGCCTGCCCCCTGATGAACAAGTTGAGGTAAATAATTATGGCTGGAAATACCTTTGGTACTCTTTTTCGGGTAACCACCTGGGGGGAATCCCACGGAACCGCATTGGGGGCTGTCATTGACGGCTGCCCGCCCGGTCTTGAACTCTGCGAGGAGATGATCCAGGCCGATCTCGAGCGTCGGCGGCCGGGACGGGGCGGCGCCACCTCACCGCGCAAGGAGCCCGACCGGGTGCGGATCATGTCCGGGACCTTCCGCCCGGAGGGCTGTGATTGCGAGCTGACAACCGGCACCCCCATATCACTTGTCATCATGAACAAGGATGCCCATTCCAGATCATACGGTCCTCTGCGGGATGTCTTTCGCCCCGGACACGGGGACATGAGCTATCAGGCCAAGTATGGCATCAGGGATCATCGGGGCGGCGGCCGGGCCTCGGCCCGGGAAACCGCGGCCCGGGTGGCGGCAGGTGCGGTTGCCGGCCGGCTGCTGGCAAAATTTTCCATGGATGTTCAGGCATATACCGTTGCCCTTGGCGGCATCAGTACCAATCGGCGCAACCTGGAGATGATAGAGGAAAACCGGTTGTTCTGTCCGGACAACGAGGCGGCCGCGGCCATGGAGGAGCGAATCGCCGAGGTACGGAAACAGGGGGACAGCCTGGGCGGCATTGTTGAAATCCGGGCCACCTGTCTGCCCGGACTGGGGGAGCCGGTTTTTGACAAACTCGATGGCGAACTCGCCCGGGCCCTGATGTCCATCGGCGCAGTCAAGGGGGTGGAGATCGGGGCCGGTTTTGCGGCCGCGGCCATGCGCGGATCTGAAAACAATGATCCCATTTCCCCGCAGGGATTTGTCAGTAATAATGCCGGCGGTATCCTGGCCGGTATCAGTAATGGCGAGCCGCTGATCCTCAGGGTGGCGGTCAAGCCTATTCCCTCGATCCACAAGGAACAGCAGACCGTTGATATCCATAACGAGCCCCGGACCATCAAGGTCGGCGGCCGGCACGATATTTCCGCCATCCCGAGAATTGTACCGGTCTGCGAGGCAATGGTCCGCTTGACCCTGGCCGATCACCTGCTGCGCCAGCTTCCCTTGGAGCAGGTGCGGGAGATCATTCGCCGTTCACGCAGGCAATGAGCAGGTCAGGAAAAAGAGCGTCGGTCATCTCCGACCTGTGGATGGTGAGCCGGGAGTATGACGGCCTTGCCGGGGCCGGCGGCGTCAAGGACGTGTGCAGGCAGCTGGCCGAGACCCTTGTGGCGGAAGCGGGCCTGCGGGTAACCGTTGTCCTGCCCCGTTACGGCTTTATGGATGCCGGGGACCTGGGCTTTTCTCCCCTGATGTTGACCAATAGGCGCAGGCCGGAAATCTGCGCTGACCGGCCACGGCAGGACTGTGTGCTGGCAATGGACTATCCCGACCGGGAGCGGCGGGAAAGGGTCTCTTTTCTGGAACAAAGGCGCAAGGGGGTACGGGTGATTCTGGTCGAATCGGCCCGCTTTGCCGAGAAACTGGGGGTATATACCTATACGGCCCGGGAGGAGGCCCGGGAGAGCTGGAAGAAAAAAGGCAGCGGTCATTACGATTATTTTGCCATGAATATTCTCCTGCAAAAGGCGGCCCTGGCCCTCATGATCCATCTGGATAAGCGGCCTGATGTGATCCACTGCCACGATGGTCATGCCGCCACCCTTGCCGCCCTGATGCGGGAGCTGCCGGGCCAGCGCCACTATTTTTCCCGCACCGGCGCCCTGGTGACCATTCACAATGCCGGTATCGGTTATCACCAGGAGATAGCGGATATTCCTTTTGCCCGCGCCGTAACCAGCCTGCCGGTCTCGGTGATTGAAGACGGCATGCTGGGGCATCGCTTTGATCCCTTTGTCGCTGCTGCCGGCTATGCGGTCATGAACACGGTCAGTGAAAATTATGCCCGCGAGCTCCAGGAAACAGATGAAGACGCCCGCACCGGCTGGCTGGGCCATCATTTGCTGAAACGGGGCGTGCGGCTGGCCGGGGTGACCAATGGTATCAATCCCGATGATTTCAATCCTGAACAGGCTTCTCGCCTCGGCCTGGCGGCCCCCTTTAATCCCGGAAAAGGCGACCTGACCGGAAAACGTCTCTGCAAGGAGGATATGCTGGCCGCCTGCAGCGGCAGGACCAGGTGGCGCAATGTGGAACAGATCGGCAGTCTGCGGGCGGAAGCCGACCTGCCGCTGTTTACCTTTATCGGTCGAATGAGCGCCCAGAAAGGGGTGGATATCCTGTCGGCAAGTCTGGATCTGCTTTCCAAAAGGGCGCGGTTACAGCTTCTGGTCCTGGGCTCCGGCGACCCACGGCTTGAGGCCGCGGTGGCAGGACTTGCCGCCGACCGGGATGACCGCTGCCGGGTCTGCTACCTGAAGGGATATGATCCCCAACTGGCCAACAGGATTTATGCCGCCGGTGATTTTTTTCTCATTCCGTCCCTGTATGAACCCTGTGGCCTGACCGATTACATTGCCCAGCTCATGGGCAATCTGCCCATTGTTCATCTGGTCGGCGGCCTGGTCAAGGTAAAGGACGGCAAGACCGGCTTTGGCTATAGCGAGCATTCCGCTGCGGCCCTGGCCGTGACCATGGAGCGGGCCATGACGATCTATACCCACGACCGGAAGCGGATTCTCTCCATGCAGCGGGCAGCGGTGGACAATATTTTTCAACACCACACCTGGAAACAGGCCATGGCCGGATATCTGGACCTGTATGAGCAGGCCACCGCCATGGCCTGCCAAAACTGAGAAAGGAACCGGGCATGTCATCATTTTTTGGCCGGGACAGGGTTTGTCAGAGCTGGTTTGAACAGCGGCGCGACCATTTTGTCCGCCGGGCGGTTGCCGATTTTTTTTCTTTTGTCGATGTATTTCACAGTCTTTACCGGGAGTATCTCCTCTGCCGCACCCCTGAAGGCGATATTGATCTGCTTGCCTCGCAGGCCCGCAGCCACCGGCAACGGATGTGGGACCAGCTGCGGCTGCTGATCGGTTCGGAAACCGACAAGGGAGCGCTCTGGGAGCTCAAGGACATTTGTCATATGATCTGGCCTGAACATGATTGCAAAGGTGATATCCACGGCGCCCTGGTCGACTGGCTTGTCGGCTCTGTTTTCCACGAGGCCATGAAGTTGAAGGAAAATATCTACCTGCTCAATGCCTATGGCCCGGCTGCCCGGCGTATCCGGGGGTTGTCACAGGGGCCAGGCCCCGACCCCGCCGCTGCCGGATCCGCCCTGCCCCGCCTGTCGACCATGGTTGATGTGGAGCTGTTAATCCGCAAGATTGGTATTGATGTCGGCCGCCAGATGGAGCTGATCGGTATTCTCCTGGGTCAGGCGACCTGTATCCTGCGGCTGATGATGCCGGAATTATCGAGCAATCCGCTTGTTGTCCGCCTGCTGATCGAAGAGGAGGATACCATTTGCGCGCTTTGGGGTGAAGAGGTGGAATCGGTGCTGGCGGATATGTTTGCAGGCTCGGCCGCCCGGGGATTTTGTGCGGCCGGCCGCAGTTATCTTGCCGGCCAGTGGCATGGCGAGGCCCTGGCCATGTATGAACGGGCCCTTGCCTGCGATGATGGTTGCAATGAGGCGCGGGAAAAAATCGCCGAAATAGAGGCCATGCCGGAGGTACATGCAGAGGAGGACAGCGGAACAAGGCCCGCGCATCTGTGTTGCCGTCCCCTTCCTGACCGGTTGAACAGGGAGTCCGGATTCTGTCGGAACAGTGGTTCCTGACGTCAATTTTTTCTGGAGGATGATACGATGAGCATCAAGATAGGGATTAACGGATTTGGTCGGATTGGACGAAATATTTTCAGGGCCCAGGCCAAGGATCCTGCCTTTGCCGATATAGAGATTGTCGGCATCAATGATCTCACCGATGTGGACACCATCGCCCATCTCCTGAAATACGACTCGGTGATGGGAACCTATGATGGTGATGTCCAGGCCGCGGACGATGGCATTCTTGTGAATGGCCGTCTGATCCCGCTGACGCGTCACCGGCAGCCTGCAGACATCCCGTGGGCGGATTACGGCGCCGAGTATGTCCTTGAATGCACTGGATTGTTTCGGGACCTGGATGCCGCCAAATTTCACATCGACGCCGGCGCCGCCAAGGTCATTATTTCCGCCCCGGCAAAAGGGGAAGTAAAGACCATTGTCATGGGGGTCAACGAGGATGAATATGACCCCACCGAGCACCATGTCCTTTCCAATGCCTCCTGTACAACCAACTGTCTGGCCCCCGTGGCCCAGGTCATACTCGATAATTTCGGGATCAGGCGCGGGCTTATGACAACGGTACACGCCTATACCGGTGATCAACGGCTGCTCGATTTTCCCCATACCGACCTTCGCCGGTCGCGGGCCGCGGCCATGTCCATGATTCCGACCAAGACCGGTGCCGCGGCGGCCGTGGCCCTTGTCATTCCGGAACTGAAAAACAAGTTTGACGGCCTGGCGGTGCGGGTGCCGACCCCGGATGTTTCCCTGGTTGACGTGGTGATGGAGGTTGAGCGGGAAACCACGGTGCCCGAGGTCAACAGGGCACTTCAGGAGGCATCGGGGCGATATCTGGGGTACACGGAGGAACCGCTGGTATCCATTGATTTTCAGGGCAATGCCCATTCTTCCATTGTTGACGGCCTCTGTACCCGGGTGCTTGGCACAACGGTCAAGATCATGAGCTGGTATGATAACGAATGGGGATATTCCAACAGAATGCTGGATCTTGTCCTGCATATGGAGGCGAATAAGCCGTTGTAAGGCATCTGTAAAGGTTGTACATTGCCCACGCGTGAGTGCGTTTTATGGCGGTGGCCGCTGATGTTGCCGCCGATTGTTCCTATTGTTTTACCACAGGAGGTATGTATGAAAAAGGCATGTTTGTCCATGGCCGCCGCTATTGTTCTTGTTGCCGGAAGCGGCCTGGCTGGTGAGGGGCATTGGGGATATGCTGGAAAGAGTGCACCTGCACATTGGAGCGAGATTGATCCTGCCTATGAGATGTGTACAAAGGGTGTGAATCAAAGTCCCATTGACCTGAAAGGGTTCATAGAAGCCGATCTTGCACCCATTACCTTCCATTACACCGGCCTTGCGACCGAGGTGGTCAACAACGGCCATACCATTCAGGCAAACTACACCGCCGGCTCCACCATAGAGGTGGCGGGCAAGATTTTTCAACTGAAACAGTTCCATTTTCATTCGCCGAGTGAAAATACAATCAACGGCCAATCTTTTCCCCTGGAAGCCCATTTTGTGCATGCGGCCGAGGATGGTTCCCTGGCTGTTGTCAGCGTTTTGTTCCAGATCGGTGAGGAGAATAAAGCCCTGGCGAGATTATGGAAGCAGATGCCGCACAAGGCCGGAGAAAAGGCGGCCATGGCCTCCCAGGTCCGGGCCCGGGACCTGATGCCCGAGGATCGTGATTATTATCGGTATAACGGCTCCCTGACAACGCCGCCCTGCACCGAAGGTGTTCTCTGGCTGGTTATGAAACAGCCCCTGACTGTCTCCAAGACGCAGGTCGAGGACTTTGTCCGTGTCATGCATCATTATAATAACCGGCCGGTGCAGCCGGTGCATGCCCGTGCTGTGCTGAAGTAATATATGCTTTTTTCATAACCTTCACTGGCTGCAGTTGATTTAATAATTTCCATCCGGGACATGGCCGCCCATGCCGGAGTGGAACAGAATGGGTAATATGAGGAATAAAAAAATCCCCTGACCGCATCAGCGCTCAGGGGATTTTTGTTGCCCGGATTCATAGTAGATAAGTCCGGAAAAACCGTTTACGGTTCCGACCATCCGGTCAGCTTTTCCACGAAATAGTTATTTTGG
>JALVAI010000047.1 GCA_027011235.1 Desulfobulbaceae bacterium | reverse complement strand
GCGTAATTTTCCCCGGATATCAACAATGCCGGCAAGAAACAGCTGGGCCACCAGTTCTATCAGGCCCGAACCGCAGATACCGATTGCAGGTTGATCTTCGATGGTTCTGACCTGCAGGCGCCAGCTTTCTCGATCAAGCAGGACATGCTCGATGGCGCCGGGCCCGGCCCGCATGCCCATTTTGGCAACCCCCCCTTCCAGGGCCGGGCCGGCGGCGCCAGCACAGGCGATCAGCCAGTCCCTGTTGCCGAGTACCACTTCCGCGTTGGTGCCCACGTCAATTAGCATGGATGTCTTTTCCATCCGGTCCAGACCACTGGCCAGGATACCGGCAATCAAATCACCGCCGAAATAACTGCCGATACTGGGCAAAATCCAGACAGGGGCGAGTTGATTGATGTGCAGGCCGATGTCCCGGGCAAAAAACGGATCCGGCCGACCGATAAGGGGTGTATAGGGTTCGCGGCAGATATGGTGGGGACTCAACCCCAGCAGAAAATGGACCATGGTGGTGTTGCCGGAAACGCTGAGGGCGCGGATGTCTTCCTGCTGTATCCCGGCCTGGCCAGCAAGATCATCAACCATTTTATTGATGGTCGTTACCACGGCCTGTTGCAACCTGACCAGACCGCTTGTGCCTTCATCATGGCCTTCGGCATAGTGGATACGGCTTAAAATGTCGGCGCCATACCGCATCTGACCATTGGCGGCATGGGCATGGGCCATGATTTCACCACCGGTCAAATCAACCAAAGTTGCCTCAAGGTGGGTTGTGCCCAGATCAAGGGCCATGGCCGGAATCATTTCCGATTTCCCCTGATGAAAATCGACAAGCTGCAACTCATGGGGCAGGACGTTGACCAGGGCGTTTCCACCAAAACCGGCCCGGCGAAACCGGCGACCAAGCCCGGCCATGGCCGCAAAAGGAACAACCAGGGGACGAGCTTCCAGGGCGGGCGGTAATTTTTTGCGGACGCCAATGCGCAGCCGGTCGATGTCCGCGGTATTATCCTGCAGGCTCGGCGGCTCGGTAACAACGGAAATTTCTGTCACCAGGGGCTGTTGGTCTGTAATATTTTTCATGTCTTTATCCTTCCGGCATCTCTGTCTGCATCGGCAATTTGAACGTAATGATCCACCGGTTACACTGGTGGAACCAATGAGGTATTGCTTGACCAAAATGCAGGCAAAGGGTACTACATGCGATTTATCGTCACAACAATTTATCGGTATACCAAGGCTCTCCAAAAAGCCCCCATGGGCGCAGAAAAAGAAATCTCCTTAAAAAGACACAGGATGGACGACTGAGCTGTGAACCTTCTGAATCGCTATATCCTTCAGCAGTTTGTCAAAAATATTTTCATGCTGATGGCAGGCTTTATCGCCATCTATGTGCTGATTGATTTCTTTGAAAAAATTGACGACTTCATGGAAAAGGGCAAGTCCATGGCCCTGGTCATTAAATTTTTTGTTCTCAGTATTCCCTTTATTCTCGAGCAAATGGGCCCGGTCTGTATCCTGCTTGCCGGGGTGGTCACCCTGGGAATTCTCAATCACAGTAATGAACTGATCGCCCTGAAAGCCGCCGGCATTCCCTTAAAAAAAATCACAACCCCGATAATCGGGGCCGGTATCGTTGTTACCCTGCTCTTTCTGGGCATGGCCCAATTCGTTCTGCCAAAGACCGTTACCATTACCAATCATATCTGGAACAAGGAGGTCAAGGGCCGGGTTGCCCTGGGTATCTTCAGAAACGGTCGCTACTATTATCGCGGCCGGGACGGCTTTTATTCCTTTACCAGGCCGGACAGGAAAAAAAATGATTTCCGCTATTTCTCCTTTGCCGCCTGGAACCCCAGGTATCAACTGACCACCCTGGTGGCCGCTGAGCAGGCATCCTGGAAAGACGATGTCTGGACCCTTGTCAGGGGCCAGGTCCAGACCCGCGGTCAGGGTGACTCGTTCACAACAGAAGTCTTTGGTAAAAAAATCTTTCACTTCCAGGAAAAGCCATCCAACTTTTTCGTCCCAAAATATCATTCCCTGGAACTCTCTCTTACCGGCCTGTACCAGGAGGCACGGCAAAAACAGGCTCCGGATGAAAAAAACAAGGCCTGGACGGAATTTTATGGCCGCATTTCCTATATTCTGCTGGGCGTACCGCTGCTTGTCCTTGGCCTGCCGCTCCTGCTTTTTGTCTACCGAGCCTGGGGCAGAGACCTGTCGCTGGCCATTCCGGTCAGCTGCGGACTGGCATTCGGTTGCTGGGGCGCCTGGGGGACCCTGCAATCACTGGCCAAGGCTGGCTATATCCATCCCCTGCCCGCCTCTTTTTCCATCCATATCCTGATCACCACCGTTGGCATTATTTTACTGCTGCGGGAAGACAGTTAATTTTTACCCTTTAGTCCTGGTATCATGACGGAAAGAATTGGCATCGTCGGTATCCCGCCCCGTTCAGTGATTGGCGATCTGCACCGGCGCCGGGTGCGAATTTTTGATCTCGACGAACCACAGGTCCGGGCCTCACTGGACCTGACCGCCTCCCACCTGCCCCGCGTCTATTGCGCTGTTCTGCGGACCGTGGTCCTCAATGCCATGCATCTGCATCTGGACCGCATCTATATTGATGTCGGTCCTGGAAAATGTGACTGCGCCCTGCATGTCGCCACCATATTGAAGAACATGCTCTCCATTCCCATCCATTGCACCCGCAACCAGGACATGGAGGGTGTCGGCACGCCCCTGTGCAGGGCACGGATGCCCCTGCTTGCAAAAATGAAGGCCATCACGGCCGGGGTCCTTGTACCGGAACCAGAAAAAGGTCCTGTCGTCTGCAAACCAACCGCTGGATTCTGGGGCGTCCCACCACGGGACTTCAGCCTGCTGACCCTTTTCCCCGACACCACCCATGTCTACGGCTGGACCCGTTGCATGGAAAATAAGACCCCGGCCGATCTTGAGCTGGAATCATACGTCAATCCAGAGGTGCCAACGGTGTTTTTTGCCCAGTCGTTCTGCGCCAAGACCGCGCTGGCAAAATTTCTGGCCGATCACCATCCGCAGGGACTCTATCTGGACTGCGACGTCACCGCCGGCTCCAGCGCCCGGGCAAAAATCGAGGCGTTTCTTGAACTCTCACATCCTCTGTTTTCAGAAAAATAACAAAGGAGTGAAAGAAAAAACATGCTGCTGGCCGATTTCGGGACATCCTATTGCAAAATCCTTGATACAGCGACAGGCGATCGGGGGCCGGAGATTATCGCCACCCGTGACCTTGATGCAGGCTTCATGGCAGACCTGGCCACCGGCCACAACGCAGCCCGCAGGAGCAGGAAGAGTATCAACGAATTGACAGCCCTTGCCCGCGGCGGGGAAAAAATTATAGGGAATGAGGACTTTGTTCTTCTTGACTGCGGCAGTCGGGACATTAAATTTGTCCGCTCCAGCAAAGGGCGGATCGTGGATATGGGCTGGAATGCGGAGTGCGGGGCCTCGATGGGATTTACCATCGAGCTGCTGGCCAAATATTACGATTTGGACTATGGCGACATACCGGTGCCGGACACAGGCTTTTCCATCACCTGCGGCGTCCTGGGTATGAGCAATATCTTTGACGCCGTGGTTTCGGGACTATCGGAAACCGAAGCCGTGGCAAAATTTGTGCGCGGCATTGCCCGCAATGCCTACCGTTTTGCCGGTTCGCCGGAGCGACTCTACCTCTCCGGCGGTCTCTGCGACAATCCTCTTTTTGTCGGCAGCTTCCCCTGCAACGTCACTACCCTGGGCAGGTTTGTCTTGCTGGAAGGTCTGCAGGCATCTCTCTGATATGGCCTGACAGGCTTTACTTCGTAAGTCGTCACGGGCACCCCGCTTTTGCACGGTCGCGATTGTCCGCATAGTGGGCTATAGCGAACAATCACGCCTGCACAAAATCGGGGCACCCGTGCCAACTTACAATTCTTCGCAAAATGAAAACAAATAAGTAACTATTCAGCGAAAATAATGGAT
>JALVAI010000046.1 GCA_027011235.1 Desulfobulbaceae bacterium | reverse complement strand
CCCGGCAAGCGGTTTATTGTCCAGATTTTTGATAATGTATCTGGTGATATATTTAATCTGCCGTTTTCTTGCTCCACCCTTCAGCCCCAGGGTCTCAATGAACAGCAGGCGAAGCTCCTTATCACCCGGAAGTTTTTTCAGTACAGGTTCCGGCAGCTCGGCCAGTTCACGAACCAGCTTCTCCACCTCCTTGATTCTTCTCTTCTGTTCCGACCGGCTAATCCTGACAGACATTCTTTTTCCAGTTATTTTGTTTATTTGACGAACTCGTAAAAAGTCCAGACAATACTTAAAGATGGCTAAGTAAAAACACAGATATACAGGTAAGCGGAGCGAAGCGTAGACTCCGAGGAGTAGTGTTCTGTGGCGGGTCTTGACTATACATGTGGTATGTTAAGAGTCGCCACAGGACACACGACGCAGTAGATCGAAGTTTTTACGACGCCATCTTATTTTACGCTGTTAAATTTGTTTTTCGGGCAGGCCTGTTTCTGCCTCAGCACAGGCCTTTTTCAGGGCGGCACGATGGACATGGCCGGCATAATGGACCGGACTTTTACCGGTTATAGGATCAAAACGTCCGGGATCGGCTGTACAATGATACTGGACAAGCCTTGGCAGCAGAACAAGGGCATCGGCAACGGTTGAGCCGACAACCTGACCCAGCACCTCCCAGGAGGCGCCGCATGGCGCGCCCCGAACCACCTGGATGTCAGTTATGTTTCCATTGTCCAGTTGTACCCGGTATTCAGGGAAGCCAAAACAGCGGCCATAACTCCCCAACCGCTCGTGACGACCCAAACCGCAACAGGTAAAGGGCGTATACCCCTGTTCATCGTGCTTGCCCGAAGAAACAACAGGAATATCCTGTCGGCTGCACAGGCCGATGAGATAATGGGAAAGATCCGGATGGGTCAGGTAATTGAGGACCAGGTCTGCCCCACGAATGGTATCGACGGTAATATACTCTTCCGGCTCATCAACAAATTCCGGCAGATGTTCATCAATGGCAACAATGGTTACCAGATCATCGGGATTGCCATATTTTTTTATGCCGGCGGTCTTATTGCGGCCGGAACCGTTTTGTTCAACAACAAGAATATGCATATATTTGAAATAATTCCCAAATAAAAAAGCCCGGCATCGGCGAGAGATGCGCGGGCTTGTTATGAGAGTGGCGGAAATCCGACTCAGTCGGCAAAGGCCTTGTCCAGGGTTTTGGCCATCTTGGTGTTGATTACCTCGTCGATATGTTCCCTGGTCCAGATCTTGTCCTTGCGCACCGCCTTGGTCGCGTTACCGTAACTGATACGGCTTTTCATGCTGGAGACAAATTTCAGTCCTTTTTCAAGACGGGCCTTCAGCTCTTCTTCACTCAAGCCCTCGGCCTTGCCAAGTGGTCCAAGTTCCTTTATCTGTTCGGTGAACTCGGTAATCAAACGGACAAAACGGGGCGCCTCGGCGGCAGAGGCCCATTGAAGATCATAGCGCTCCCGACGGATGCCGATCTCGGCAAGGACCCGGTGAACAAGACTTTCCGCACCCATGGCATCATAATTACCAACCTGGTAATGACATTCGCCAAGTTGTCAGCCGCCGGTAAAAATGCCGTCGGCCCCCTCGATGAATCCGCGTAGAATAAACGAGGGATCGACCCTGCCGGTACACATGACCCGGATGGTCCTCAGGTTGGGCGGGTACTGGAAACGGGATACCCCGGCCGCATCAGCCGCGGCATAACAGCACCAGTTACAGAGAAACCCCAGAATCCTGGGATTGAATTCATCACTCATATCTTATACCTCAGCGGTTTCTTTTTCCGTGGCCCTGCCAAAGGCCTCTATCTGGGCGTTTATCTGTTCATTGGTAAAGCCACCCATGGAGATGGCAAAGGTCGGGCAATGGCTGGCGCAGATACCGCAGGCCTTGCAGGATGCGGCAATGGTGCGGGCCTTGCGTTTCTTCTCCACCTTGATCATTTCAATGGCGCCAAAGGGACACAGGCTTACGCACAGACCACAGCCGATACAGGTCTTCTCGTCCACCGATGAAACAATGGGATCAACGGACACCGAACCCTTGACCAGGGGGATGGCGGCCTTGGCAGCAGCGGCCTGGGCCTGGGCAATGGTTTCATCAACCGGTTTCGGGCCGTGCGCCAGGCCGCAGACATAAACGCCGTCCACCGGCAGTTCAACCGGCCGCAGTTTCACATGCGCTTCGAGAAAAAACTTGTCATCGGTCAACGGGGCCTTGAGCAGTTTGCTCAACTCCTCGGTTCCGTCCGGCACAATGCCAACGGACAGGGCAAGCAGATCAGGCGTTAGATCCACCTCTTCCTGGAGCAGGGAATCAAAAAACTTCACATGCAGCCGCCGTCCTTTTTCATAGACCTCAGGTTTGTTCTCCAGTTCATAGGGGATAAAAACAACCCCTTTCAGCCTGGCCTCACGATAGGCGTCCTCGGCATAGCCATAGGTCCGCATATCGCGATACAGGACAATGACCTGGGAATCGGGATTGATCTCCTTGATCTTGAGCGCATTCTTGACTGCATGGTTACAGCAGACCTTGGAACAGTAGTTCAGGTCATCGCCCCGGGATCCGGCGCATTGAATCATGACCACGGAATCGGGCGCCCGGTTCTTTGCCCTGCCGGCAAGGCGTTTTTCCAGCTCCTGCTGGGTAAGCACCCTGGAGTTTTTGCCAAGCAGGTAGCCATCGGGCCGATGTTCATGGCCGCCGGTGGCAAGGATGACAACCCCATGATCTATGGTATGCTCTTCTTTCTTCTTACCAACAGTGGTGGCGACAACCGAAGAAAAGTTGCCGATGAAACCAGAAGTCTGCACGATCTCGGCACTGGTCAACACATCGATTTTCTTGTTTTTCTTAACGCGGGCAACCAGCTTTTTCAGATAACCGGCTGTCTCGCTGCTGCTCAGGGTATGGTTGAGCAGACCGAGATTACCGCCAAGGCTCTTGCCCTTTTCCAGCAGCACCGACTCAAAACCCTGCTCGGCCATGGTCAAAGCCACCACCATTCCGGCGATGCCACCGCCGACAATAAGGGCCCTTGCCGTCACCGGTACCGTCTGGGCAGGCAGGGGCTTGAGCTGGCGCGCCTTGGCAACGGCCATGCGAACGAGATCCTGCGATTTATCAGTGGCTGCATCCGGCTCCCCGGCATGGACCCAGGAACACTGGTCGCGGATATTGACCATCTCGACCAGACAGGGATTCAAACCCGCGTCTTTCAGGGTCTCCTGAAAAAGCGGTTCATGGGTTCTGGGCGAACAGGCGGCAATGACAACCCGGTTCAGGTTGTGGGCGATAATGGTCTTTTTCAGCGTTTCCACCGCATCCTGGGAACAGGAGTAGAGGGAGTCGGTGTGATAGACCACGCCTTCCATATCAGCCACAGAATCTTCCACCTGGTGCACATCCACCACCGAACTGATGTTGATGCCGCAATGGCAGACAAACACGCCTATGCGCGGTTCATCGGTGTCTGTTTTCTCTTCCGGATAATCCTTATGGATAATTCCCTGTCCCCGCTGCTTTTCCAGAAGTCCGGCGGCAATGCCGGCGGCAGCGGATGCCTGGGTCACGGATTCGGGGATGTCCTTTGGCCCCTGGAAGGCGCCGGCAACAATCACCCCGTCCCTGTTGGTGGCAAGGGGCTGAAAGGTCTCGGATTTGGCAAAATTATAGTGATTAAGCTCAATACCGGTAATATCGGCAATGCCCCGGGCGTCACGCGGCGATTCAAAACCCACGGACAGGACAACCAGGTCAAAGGGTTCAAACTCATGGCCCCCTTCCAGGGTGGAGTAGGTCAGCTGCAACCGGTTCTTCCAGGGGGTGATATCGCCCACCTTGGCGCGGACAAATTTGATGCCCATGGTTTCGGCCCTCTGCTGGGCCTTGTCAAACTCCTTGCCCTGGGTACGGATATCCATGTAATAAATAGTGATATCAACTTCCGGATCATGCTCCTTGGCCACCATGGCC
>JALVAI010000045.1 GCA_027011235.1 Desulfobulbaceae bacterium | reverse complement strand
ATACGGATATCATTGACACCATGGACAACGGCAGCTTTCATAATTTATTTCTTACAGTTTAAGATAATGGGTGCGCAAAAGGTAAACCTGATTACCACTAAAGCTCAGCTTGAATGAAATCAGGGATACCATCGCTTTTCTTGAAAAATTAATTGACCTAAAATCAGTCATGAGCACTGCTAAATGCGATTTGAGATTATAGCTGTAGCGATGTTATCCCTCGTTGCTGAGGAATGGTGGTAATCAAAAAAGGTAAATGGTAAATAATTACCTATCCTTTCCACGTAAACGGGAATTTTCAATGAGGCGGCGGACCTTTTCAGGGTCTTTCCTGCCGACATCGGCTTCGACCCCGGAACAGAGATCAACCCCGGCCGGTTGCACGGTCCTGATGGCCCCGGCAACATTTTCAGGGGTAATGCCGCCGGCCAGCCAGACAGGCACGGAAATATCGACCTGATCAATCAGTTGCCGGACAACATGCCAGTCAGACACCAGGCCGGTACCGCCGAATTTTTCCACTCCTTTCAGGACCGCCACCGTATCAAAAACTATGAGGTCAATCCCTGCATCCGCATACTCCCGCACCTTTTGTTGAAAGGAGGCGAAATCAACCTCCTTTCCGGCCGCAGGCAGATGAATGGACTGCCAGAGCACAAGATCGGGAAACCGTTGTTTCAGCTCGCGGACATGGGAAATATCCTCCAGGTTCAAAAACTGGACGGCATGGGGAGCAAGGGTTGTAATCAGGGTCTGCAGCCGCTCTGGTTTCATGTGAAACACCAGGGCCACACCTTTGGTGGCCCCGATGGGTGCAGCGGCAAAAATCGGTCTTGCCTGATCAATGGTCAGGGACCGCGGAGAAAAATCCACCTCCACCACCACACCGAAATAGTCGGCCCCATACCGGGCCGCAAGCCGTGCATCTTCCAGGCTGGTGGTTCCGCAGATCTTTACCCCGCAATGATCTCCCATGGAGGCTACCCTTTCAGCCAGTTATCATTCATAAAGGATTTTTCAACCCCGTTTTCCGTGATGGTACCGCCCATGTTATCAACCCTGGTCTCGATGATACGACTGTCAGCCACGCCATGGTCCTTGAGATATTGTAAAATCTTATCATAAGTCTCCTGGCTCTGGGTGAGGGCAAAGATGGTGGGGCCAACGGAACTCATGCCGGCGATTTCGGCCCCGATGCCACGAAATGTATTGATATAGCTATAAATCGGAGTTCCGTATGCGCCATGCTGTTCACATTCCGCCCGCTTGGAACCGAGATAGGAAATATCAAACAGGGCATCGCCGATCTTTTTCAGATCGCCCCGGATCATGGCCGGAATCATATCCAGCAGTACCAGTTCTGCCTTGGCCCCGGCCTGCATGGAGTCAAGAAACCTGGCCCGGCGCAGCAGCAATTCGGCCTCTGACTCGGCAGATGTCTCCTTACCGGTATACTCATCGGCCAGGCTCTCCACATCGGGAATAAAGATAATTGCCCTGGTGTCGGGCAGCGGCACCCGGTACACCATGGTCAGATCATCACTGGCAACTATCCAGCCGCCGTTTACCCCGGCCATGGCGCCGATTCCCGTTTCAAAGGCCGGTAGCAGGTAATCCTGGCCGATGGGACTCTCCTCGCAGGCATGGAACCCCATGATCCGCCGCAGTTCCCAACCGTGAAAGGGACGGCCGAGTACCTCGTTCATCCCCAAACAGACCGCGCACATGGAGCCAATGGAAGATCCAAGCCCCACATGCCGACGCTTGTGGTCCTCAAGTTCTATTTCAAAGCCGCCAGAGTAGTTTAACAGTTTTTTAAAGGCATAGGCAAAATGTCTGGTGATCAGCTGGCGGTCGCCATTGACCCGTATTTCAGGCTCCGGAATGGCCCTGACCGTGGCATGAAAAAAGATCTCCACGGCAAAGCCAAGACCGCCACCGCCGGGCCGATTAAGATTAAAGCGATTCATATCCAGGACCGTTGGATGCAACCGGGAAGGGACCTTTACCTTGACCTCCCGGTAGGTATCCACGCTTTGCACCTCCTTGGCCTCGATACCCATCATTTCATAGGAATAGATGAATTTCTCATCGCCGGGCTCAAACTCCTCCAGAACCGTGGTTATCTTGTCAAATGGTCCGCCGATAATACCAATTTCAATCTTTTGCTTTGCCACGCGTTTACCTCCAAAATGTCAAAAAAGTGATTGTAAAATATATCTTCTTCACAAATTTTTATACAAAAATGCAATGGGTTATACGCCAACCAACAGTTAACAACAAAAATAATAATCTGCAGATTCCGTATACCGGCAGAATGGATATACGGCACCCTGGAACATCCCAAAAGTACTGTGGTACACACGCTAAAACTGTGGAGCTGAAAAAAATGCTCCCGCAAGACATCTCAGCGCCATTCTGGGACAACCCAGCATGCCTGGCTCAGGTAAGCGACCGCATGGAGACTCCGCAAGCGGGGTGCCCATGACGATTTACAGCGGAACATAGTGAAGACTCCGGATTGTCCGGTTACAAAATAATCAGGAAAAATTACATGGTTGCAAAATATTTGTCAAGGACAAGCTCTCCGGACAGGAACACGTGGAAGGCGGGGTAAATGCTACCATCGACCCAGCCGGTCTCCCCGGCCGGGAAAAAAATGGGCGGGGAGAATAGCTGGTTCTTAGGGGTGTTTTCACAATAACGACAAAATTCCGTTGACCGAAATAGAAGTGAAAGATTTACTTCGATAAATCTGAAACGCTTCTTTGCAGTCCCTATTCGGATAAAAAGGGTTGCTATTTCCGGTCAACTGAATTTTTGGATTATACCCAAATTCTTAATCTCTGCGTTGCTAATTGTTTTTTTCTGTCTTTGGCCGGACAGTCATTATACCAAAAATATAACCCCCAATAAAAAAAATAGGCGGATTTAAAAATATCAATATTGGTGGATGGCCACCAATCCAAACACCTATTGTGTACCCCAACATAGAACATAAAACAGCATAAAATATTCCACGCAAGTGTTTTGATTTTTTGCTTAAATGTTGTAATAAACCCAACAGTGCCCCTGTGCCGGCATAAAAAATTAATCCACTCAAAAAGGCAACCTTTTCTTGCTCTACTGGAGAAAGTAAATAAAATTCTTGTTTTCCTATCATAGTCGAAAAAAAAGGCACAATGAAAAATTCGTGATGTAAACCAAGTAGGAAGTCAGGTGGATCGCCTGTTGTTCTATAGTAGATGTTCAGTGGGACATTAATAACTACAAAATAAGCAATAGCAATAGCACACCAAAGAATAATTTTTTTAAAAGTCACCATTGTTGGGCAAACACCTTTAACGAGTAATCAACCGTAATTGTTCTTTTTGTGAATAACACGGCACAATTCAATAGATGGCGGAAATTACGATTATGAAATCCAACCCAAATATTTCGTCATCCGCCCGACTGATTATTAGCCTTTGATGAGCGGATTACCAGGAGGGGAAATAACCGGTTGATTGTCGGTCAGCACCTCGGGATTGGTGATCCCGTAAATGGAATAAATGGTGGCAGCAACACTTAATGGTTCAAACCAGTATGTTCCGGATTTGGGAATAGAATACAGCCGGTTTACCGATCCAGTGGCACTGACAGTGGTCTCGCCTACCACACCGGGAGTATAAAAATAATCGCTACCGCCAAGGAGAAAAAAATTCTGGAGATTGCCATGGTCCCAGCCGTTGGCACTGTTCAGATTCAGGCCTCGACCAAAATCACCCATGACCATGATATTTATTTTACCAATTTTCCCCACCTGACGAATATGAGCAACAGCGGACCTGAGGGCCCGAAAAAGCCGGTCCATGCGGCCAAGATAATTTTCCGCGTCATTATGATCATCCCAGCCGCCCAATCCTCCGGTGCCGAGGGTAATGACCTGCGTATCCGCATTATAATTCATTATTTTGATCGCGGTTTTCAGCTTATCGGCAAAGCTGTTATTTTCATAATTGAGATCTTCTTCATTAC
>JALVAI010000044.1 GCA_027011235.1 Desulfobulbaceae bacterium | reverse complement strand
TATCAGGATTGGCAAGGCGCACCTGTATGTGCGTTTTGAAGATGTTATCGCCAATAATCTGTCGGCAATTTTTCCGGATATGCTCATCGAGAGCTGTGAGCTGTTCAGGGTGACCAGAAACGCGATTACCGAGAAAACCCTGGACCAGGCCAACGACCTGCTCTCCATGATCGAAACAGCCCTGCGGGACCGAAAATTCGCCGAGATAGTCCGCCTTGAAGTCGGTTCCTGCATGTCGCCGTCCCACCGGGGCATGCTGGCAGCGGAACTGGGCATTGACGAGGAGCGTGATGTCTTTGCCGTGGACGGGATCATGGCCAAAAGGGACCTTTTCCAGATTGCCTCCATTGATCGGCCAGACCTTCACTATCCGCCCCACCAGCCCTTTGACCATTATCGGCTGGCCGGTGATTCGCCCAATATTTTTCACCTTATCCGTGAAGAGGGCGCAATTCTTCTCCAGCATCCCTATGAATCTTTTGAGTCGTCGGTGGAGCGGTTTCTCAAGGAGGCGAGTACCGATCCCAAGGTGCTGGCCATCAAAATGACCCTGTACCGGACCTCATCCGATTCCCGGGTCATCCAGTACCTGCTTGATGCCGCCCAGAACGGTAAACAGGTGGCGGTTGTGGTTGAACTCAAGGCCCGGTTTGACGAATCGGCAAATATCCACTGGGCCGGTTACCTGGAACAGGCAGGTGTCCATGTCACCTACGGTGTTGTCGGGCTGAAGACCCATTCCAAGGTCATCTTTGTTATTCGCAGGGATTTTAACGGCCTTAAACGCTACGCCCATATCGGCACCGGCAACTACCATGCCGGCACCGCCAGGATTTATAGTGATCTCGGCCTGTTGACCTGTGATGCCGATATCGGCAAGGACCTGACCGAACTCTTTAATTACCTGACCATGGGCTATGCCCCGGCCAGAAAATATAAAAAACTGCTGCCGTCTCCCAAACTGTTGAAAAAAGGACTGCTCAACAGGATTGACCGGGAAATCTCCCTTCAGGAAAAGGGGAAAGAGGGCCTTATCCAGTTCAAAACCAATGCCCTGGAAGACAAGGATATCACCCGGGCCCTGTACAGGGCATCCCAGGCCGGGGTGCATGTTGATCTCATTGTCCGCGATACCTGCCGGCTGCGCCCCGGAATAGAAGGGCTTTCCGACAATATCCGCATTATTTCCATTGTCGGTCGATTTCTGGAACACAGCCGCATCTATTATTTTAAGAATAACGGCGATGAGGAATATTTTATCGGTTCGGCCGACATTATGAAACGAAACCTCGAGGACCGGGTCGAGGTGGTCACGCCTGTTGAACCCAAACCCCTGCAGCGGGAGTTGCGCAAAATCCTTGATGTCCAGCTCAATGACCATCGCGGGGCCTGGGAGATGCAGCCGGATGGGACCTATATTCAACTGCAGCCGACCGGCAAGGATGATCAACGCAGTTCCCAGGAACAGCTTATTGAGCTGGCGGCCGACCGTCTGGCCGAGGCGCGTCGGCTTTCAAAAAAGAAACGGAAGAAAAAAATCGCCAAACGGAAAAAATCAGGCCGATGAGAAAACGATTACGCATTGATGTCGACTACCGGCGCGATTGCTGATGGGGCCTGAAAGACGTGCGGACACGTCTGGACAGGACCAGCAAGGGGTCGGTTTTCTGCTGCATCTGTGACCAGGCAATGGCCCGGAAAATAGAACCGATTATCCGTAAGGCAGGAGGAAAAATCATTGCCAGGGACAACCGGTCCTATGGTGTTGTCTTTCAGATCGAAAAGGGGTGATTTTTCTTGTTAAGATGAACTCGTAAAAAGTCCGGACAATAATGGTTTTCGGGTCCTGTTGCAGCCAGGTAGGAAAATCATTCCTCTGCCGATAAACGCTATTTCCCTGGCACCAAAGAATCCGCCTGCTGGACAACCTCTGGCGTTGCCCGAATGTCATCCTTTGTTTTCGGCTGCCAGCGCAGGCCACCCTTGAAACCGTATCCCCGGACAAGATACAGATGATGGACGAGCTGTCTGCCAAGCCACGGTGAGTTTCTGTATATTGTTATCTCCCGCGGCGGATCTATCCTCTCAAACAGCCCGGCCAGCCGGTCGGCCATTCCCTTCCATTCATAGATGCCAACTGCATCCTTGCCCAGAAGCATGGGATCATCAAACCAGTAATCATACACATTGGGCCGCGCCCATCTGTTGATGGACACGGTCTTCGGCTGTCCCGGCATATAAAAGGCGAGTTCGCTTGCCTGTTGGTACCTGAGGCCAAAGACAAAGGTATTACCGGGATCTGGCATGGACCGCAATTCCCGATCAACAATGAGGCCCAACTGGTCCCATCCGGTTGTTTCCCGGGCAATGCGGTCAAGTTTGACGGGCAGCGGCAAAACCGGGTAGATGAGTTGCGCAAGAAGGGGGATCGTGATGACATAGGCCAGGAGAATTCCTGTATTCCAGAGTCTGGTGGAACGGGGCCGACAGCCACCACGACCGGGGCTGTACAGAGCGGCCACAAGGATCATGGCTGCAATATAGGCTGGTGCCGGCCAGTTGCCGTAAACCCGCACATGAAAGGCAAGGACAAAAAAAACAACAAAGGTTGTTGCCGACATCCAGCGGAGAAAGGACAGGTCCGCCGGCCTGATCCGGTTTGAGGAAAAACTTCCAAGCCAGGCCATGAGCAGCATTATAAAAACGACAGGGGAGAGAAGCAGGGCCTGGACGCCGATAAAATCACCGATATAGCGCAAAGTGAGAAAACCGTGTTTTCCCATGCCGCCCTGGTAGAGGACATGGCGAAAGGTGGCCCAGCCATTGTCAGCATTCCAGATCAGCACCGGCGTAAAGCATGCAATTCCAAGTATCAGGCCAAGCCATGGCCAGAGCGTTGCCAGTTGTTTGCGGTACGAGGGGGTGGCGAGCATGCAGAAAAACAGGGAGGGCAGAAACAGGAGCATGGTATACTTGGACAACAAACCCAGGCCGAACCAGATGCCGCAGGCAAGCCAGTGGCCGGGTGAGCGGTGACCAAGGGCCATGCCGCTGTGATAACAGGCAGCTGCCCAGCAGGGAAGAAGCAGGCCGTCCGGGGTGGCGATCAGGGCGGCGCCGTTAAACAGTACAATCCCCTGGAAACAGAGAACGGCATGGAATCCGCATCGGCAGGAAAACCAGCGGCCAGCCAGCAGAAAGACATAGATTGACGCAACAGTCATGCCAACAACCGTGGGCAGACGGACGGCAAATTCGTGTTGGCCGAAGATTTCGGTTGCCAGACGGATGGTCCAGGCGATCATGGGGGGATGATCATGGTAGCCCAGGGCAAGATACCTGCTCCATTGCCAGTAGTTTGCCTCATCCGGGCTCAAAAGAAAACGACTGCTGATATAGAGCCGGATTACCAGGGCAATGAAGATCATTAGCCAGGAGGCTATCATGCAGTTCCACTGTTTTGTTGTCTGCATTGCCGAATTATCAAAAAAAATATTAAAAACTATCGAAAAATATTAAAAAATATTAAAAATTTTTGTCTGGCCCCGCCGCTGTCTCAAGCCGGTCCAATAGAGGACGGATGATGGAGAACACCTGGTCGACAGTTATTGCCTGCATACATTTATTGTCGGTGCAGGGTGTTTTTCGGTGGTTGGCGGCGCTGACGCAGGGTGAACAGGCAAGGCCTGCGAAAATCGGGGTGGAATTACCCAGGGACCCATAGAGCGCCGGGGTTTCCGGACCAAAGAGAACAAATGTGGGCAGGGGAGTGATGGCGGAAAAATGACCGGGGCCGGAATCATTGGTCACCATCAGGGCAGCCATGGAATACAGGACCGGCAGCTCTGCAAGTTTCAATGCTCCGGCACAGTTGAGGCATCTGTTCGATCCTGTCCGGGCGCACATCTCCGCTGCCTCTTCATGTTCTCCAGGTGCGCCTGTGATCAGGACCAGCACATCCTGCCGGTGGGCGAGAATGGCCCTGATCAGTTCCTCGTAGCGCGATCGCGGCCAGCGCCGTTGCGGCAGCAGTTCACTGGCATTGGGATTTATCAGCACAAGATGTGCCTGCCCGTCAATGTCCCTGCCCGTGTATTTGGCAAGCAGGTTGCGTATGCGCTCCTGTTCACCGGCCGGGCATTTATACTGCGGCAGGACCAGTTCGTCATCTTCGACCCGTTTTTTCGAGTAGGGAACTTCCTCTTCATCGGCAAGCAGGCCATTGATCATGGCAAGGAAATTTTTTGCAATATGGATATGGGGATTGTAGGCGATACGATGGGTCAACAGTTCGCCCCGGTACAACCCTTCGTTGTGGAAGCTGTAAAAACCAACCCGGCGGCAACACCCGGAAACAAAGGACAGGATCGCGGTAAACCGGGAAAACAGCTCCAGGTCAACAACCGTGTCTATCCTGTTTTTACGGCACCAGAAAAAAAATGTGATTGTATCCAGAACAAGGAGGAACAGGTTGTTTTCCCGCAGGGTGCGGATATTTTCCGGGGCAATGGTTGCAGTCAGACCAAGACTTTCTTTATTCTTTGCAAAGATAAGGAAGAAGAGCTCGGCATCAAGTTCTCTTTTTGCCTTGTTAAGGGCCGGATCAGCGATAATGGTCGAGCCCATTTCCGAGAGTTCGATAAAGAGAATGCGTTTTATCTCCCTCTGTTGCCTGGGAAAAAGAATTTCTCCCAACCGCCGGACAATGGTCAGCAGAAAGGTCAGGGGGATTCCGGCCCATTTGTCAATGGCCCGCATGGTGTCAACATTCATAGTGGGTATATACCTTGTGGTTTACAGGCTGTGTTTTTGCCGCAGGTAAATAAAAAGCCCGGGCAGCGAGGCAATCAGGGCCGTTAGTCCATAGAGCAGGGAAAAGGACACGACCCTGGCCTTGTCCGCCCCGATGAGAAGAAAAAATCCGACCAGGGCCCCTTCACGAATACCCCACCCGGCCAGGGACACCGGCAGTATCGTCAGCAGGACAACCGGCGGCACCAGCACCAGATAGATTGAAAGCGAATATTCAAGCCCCATGCCCCGGCCCAGCAGGTAAAAGGCGGTCATGGCCAGCAAATGTGTTACAACCGAAAGTAAGAGCTGGATACCGGCCGATGACAGGGTAGAGTAGACTTGGTAATAGCGTTCGGACAACCGGGTAAGATACCCTAAATATCGGGACCGGGCAAGAAAGGGCAGTCTGCGGAGGAAATAGAGGCCAACGATAACCGCCAGCATGAGCAGCAAAATGGTGAAGAGCAGGATGGTGATTCTATGGGGCAGAATGGTTCTGTTGCCGGCAAGGGCCGCAATATTGAGGAGCAGAAGCCCGGCAAGACCGATGATCCGATCAATAAAAACGCCAAAAAATGCGTCTTCAGTCGGGCCGATACGGGCACAGTCAAGGATGCGCAGACCATCACCGCCTATACTTGTCGGCAGACCCTGATTAAAAAAGGCCCCCTTGAAATAGCTTTTCAAAAAAAAGGAAAAGGGACGGTCAAAACCTATTCTGCGCATAATCAGAAACCACCTGCCGGCGGCAACGGTATTGCTGGCAAGCTGTAGAACAAGGGCTGATAGCAGTATCAAGGGATTGATGGAGGTTATCTGCTGCCAGGTCCGCTGAAAGTCGACCTGTTGGAGAATAAAGAACAGGAGCAAACCGGTTATGGCCAGTTTTATACCGTATTTCATGGCTCTACGGATTCCGGTTTCTCCGAGATCAGTTTCTTGCAGAAACGACAGGGCTTGAAACCGGCCTGCTCGGCGATCCGGGTATTGATAAACTGGATGGTGCAGTTCTCACAGTCATAGTGTTCACATCCCGGTAGATGATATACCATGGACAGGCTGTTGGCATGAATAATGAGTTCCGCACCTGTCTGTTGTCCTTCTCCCTGATCCTTTTTCTTTTTCCTTCTTCTGCTCAAAAGTTGCCGGACAAGGGTTGATAGCCGATTGATGACCGGCGCAATGAAACGTTCCTGGAATCTGACCAGCATGTCTGCCAGGGGAGTGGGTAGAATGCCCTTTTCCTTTTCGGTTCGGTTAAAAATGTAGAGGGCCAGGAGAGAAAAAATAATGTTGGGCAGCCACATGCCAAAGACAAGGGGCAGATGCTGGTCCTCGACCAGCACCTGGGCGATCGTGTACATAATATAGTACAGGACAAACAGCCCCAGGCCGATGGGGATGCCGATGGCCCTTTTACCGGGACGAGCCTGCAGCCCGAGCGGCATGCCAAGCAGGCTGAGGATAAAACAGCCCACCGGCAGTACCAGGCGATGATGAAATTCGGTCAGATAGCGGATCCTGCTTTTCACAGGCAGGTTGGGATCATGGCCGGCAGCCTGCAACTGGTCCTGGGTCATGGATCCGCGATCAAGAATGGTGACGTCGTCGCCGTCAATCCTGGTGGGCGGTCGCAGGGGGATTTGGAGCTGATAGCGTTTAAAATGGATAATCTGGTTGTCAGGGCCGTCGGTGGCATGCAGAGTGCCGTTTCTGAGGACAATGGTAACCAGCATCCTGTTGACTTCGGCCACCATGTGACCTTCCCTGGCCATGGTAATAATGGGCTGGACCCGATTGCGCATGTCAGAGACATAGACACCATGCCAGGTTTCCTGCTCGTCAATGGAGTCCACGTACACCACCAGATCGCCGAGGGCCTCGGTGAACTGTTTTTCCTTGATTCCCTTGTCAATCTTTTCCTTGGCAAGCTGGAACATCAACTGGCGCATGGCCACCTCGCCGGCAGGAATCAGGCGGATGGAAAAGAAACCGGTCAGCAGGGCGATCGCACCGGTGACCATGACAACGGCCGGCAGCATCTGCCGCAGGCTGATTCCGCATGCCTTAAAGGCAAGGATCTCCCGGTCATTGGTCAGGCGGGTAAAGGCGATGATGACCCCGGTCATGCTTGCCATGGGGATGACATAGAGCAGCATGTGGGGAAAGATATAGGAAAAGAGCCGGATAAAATCGGCAAAACCGATACCAAGTCCAAGGACAACATCAAGCAGGGGAATCAGGCGAACGAGAAAAAACACACCATAGAGGATGAGAAAACTGGCAAAAAAAGGGGCCAGCAGTTCGGTGGCGATATAGGAATAGAGCAGCAGGGGAAGACGTATCCGGGGCATGGGCGCATTCGCATCGGTTGACCGTGGTCAACCGGTGGGTCTGTTCAGGAGTGAAACCGGCGGTTATCTGCCGATGAAACGGTTGATATTTACCTCTATCCAGTGCTGGTCCCACCACTCTTTCGGGGTAACAAAAATTCCGTGGACCAGTATGGAAAAATGAAGATGATCGCCTCCGGCCATGCCGGTGGCTCCGGAATGGGCAATGGTCTGGTTCTTGGTGACCATGGCGCCGACAGCGGTGTCAAGACGGCTGAGATGAGCATACAGGCTGAACACACCCTGGCCGTGATCAAGAATGATGGTGTTTCCGTAAATGCCGAGATAGTCGGCAAAGGCCACCTTGCCGCTGTTGGCCGCCTTGATGGCAACCCGGGCCGTGGAGGCAATGTCCATCCCGAGATGGGTCTGATGGTCAATGACCCTTCCCTTATAATAATAGGTGCGCTGGTCGGCAAATCCTGCCCTGCCGGCGCCGGGCATGCGAATGAAGCGATCATGCCAGAACCTTTCCGGAGAGGGCTTGCTGCAGATCTCTTTGATTGTTTCGGCGTTGCGCCTGCGGATTTCATTGTTGGTAAAGATGTATTTTTCAAGCAGGCTTCCCACCAGTTCAGGATAATGCTCTTCAAATTCCGGGATCTTTTTCTTGAGGAATCCTTCACTGACGTTGATCCGGTCCTTTTTTTCAGCAACCTTGCGCAGGGTAATTGAAAAACCGGCCTTACCTGTATTACCCGCCTCATCAATGGCCATTACCTGCGTTCTTTCAAGCTTTCCTCTGTCCCAGGGCAGGGCGATAAAGGCGACAAACAGTTTTTTGCCATTCACCGGGTAGCCGGGAAAAAACAGGTCGTCGATTTCCACCCCATGTTTGACAGCCGGTTCCGACAGGGAATAGGTGACAATACCGGATCCGCCGGGACGAATATACTGCTGGGCATGGTCAATGGATACCCGGGGCGGCCTGGTGTCCACGGTAACCGGTAACCGCAGAACGGTTTCATTGCCCTTGAACAGGCCGTTTAATGAAAAGTCCCTGGCAGAAATAACAAGGGTTGCCTTGCCATCTTTTACCCCTGTCTTCCGGACATCCACCTCAACAGTTTCAGCAAGGTCGTGTGGCCCGGCAGCGCCAAACCATGCCTTGCGTTGAAAACTGCGGTTGAACAGCTGTTTCTGCCGTCCATTCTGTTCTATGGCAAAAACCACTGAAGCAAGCCCGCTCTTCCGGTCCCCTGCGACAAAGGGTATTTCCACATGGGATCCTAAAAAGCTTATCTCCCTCTTTATGGTCACAGTCGGTTTTTCCGTCTCAAAAAGGATAAAGGCAGCGACTCCAAATCCGGTAACAAGGAGAATCAGCAGGGTGATCAGTATATTACGTCCGGTATGACTTTTACCTCGACGTCTGAGTCTGTTCTTACGGGCCATGTCTTTTGTAGTATTCAGTAATTAATTATTTGGAATAATATGTATTTTTTTATTGAAGAGGAACATGAGGCCGGAACCGGTTCACAGGTTCATCCTTGCAAAAAGTCGACCTGCTTTACCTGCACAATAGTGCCTTACTCCTGAATTCCTGTCATAAAAAAACAAGAAATTTTCAGGATTAAAAAGCTGTTATAGCATCATGTTATCAGGTTATCTTCCATGTGCGGCATAAATGTTACACATACCTGTAGGGGCGAATTTATTCGCCTGAGGAAAGCGTTATTTTATTTGGAATGCCTTCCCAAAGGCGGCTGAAGCCGCCCCTACGGACGTGGGTTGCGGGTAAAGCCCGCATTGGTTATTCATGCCATATAATCTCATAACGCGTACTGTGCATATCAGCCACCGGCAAAATGGTAAATCGTTTTCCCGATTCCCGTTCCAGTTGTTCAATATGCCTGGTTTCCTCGGTCAGCAGCATGTCCGCGACCCGTGGATGGACCTTGATTGTCACCTTATCACCGTCGATCTTCCCGCTTTCCCTGGAAATTTTACGGAAGATGTCATAGCAGACAGAACGGCTGGACTTGATTTTGCCATCGCCCCCGCAGTAGAAGCATGGTTCACAGAGCATCTGGTCAAGGCTCTGGCATGAGCGTTTTCTGGTCATCTGGACCAGGCCAAATTCGGACAGTTTAAGAATATTGACCCGGTTCTTGTCAGACTGCATGGCTTCCTGAAAAGTTGTGTAGAGCTGTTCCCGGTGCTCTTCACTGTCCATGTCGATAAAGTCAACAATAATAATGCCGCCGATGTTCCGTAATCTGAGCTGATAGGCGATTTCCCTGACCGCTTCCATATTGGTCTTGAAAATGGTCTCGGCCAGGTCGTTTTTACCGACAAAGCGTCCGGTGTTCACGTCGATAACGGTCAGGGCCTCGGTGGTTTCAATGATAATATACCCCCCTGACCGCAGCCAGACTTTTTTGTCAATGGCCCGGTTGATGTCCCCTTCGACGCCAAAGGCCTCAAAGAGCGGGGTCGATCGGTGCCAGTGGGATATTTTTCCAAGCAGATGGGGAGCAAAGGTCTGAACAAATGAGGTCAGTCGCTCATACACCGGCTGCGAATCAATGATGAGCTCCTTCACATCCTCTGTAAACAGGTCGCGCACCGAGCGAAGTACCATGTCCAGGTCACGATGAACAAGGCTCGGCACCTTGGCCCTGGAGGCAACAGCGGTGATTTCATCCCAGAGAACGAGCAGAAATTCCATGTCTGCTTCCAGTTCCTCATTACTGATACTCTCAGCAACTGTCCTGACAATAAAGCCGGTTCCCTGCGGGCGAAGCTGCTCGATGGTATCGCGGAGCCGCTGCCGAACCTCTTCATCCGTTATTTTCCTGGAAATACCGATATGGTCGGTTAAGGGCATGAAGACAAGATTTCGACAGGGCAGGGTGATATGACAGGTCAGCCTGGCGCCCTTGGTGCCAATGGGCTCCTTGGAGATCTGGACAAGAATTTCCTGGCCCTCCCTGAGCAGTTTGTCAATGGAGGGATGGGCTTCATAACGGGCCGCCCCTTCCCCGTCAAGGGAACCCGTCAATGGTTGGACATTGCACCCCTGATATTGCTGTGTCGCCCGTTTATCTATCTCATTTTGTTCTATATGGACATCATCCACATATAAAAAGCCGGTCCGTTCAAGACCGATATCAACAAAGGCCGCCTGCATACCGGGAAGGACCCGGACCACCCGGCCCAGGTAAATGTTGCCAACCAGTCCCTTTTCCGCCGGTCGTTCCAGGTGGATTTCGAGCAGGGTGTTCTTTTCGACCAGGGCAATCCTGTTTTCATAGGGCGTTGAGTTGATGAGAAGTCTGGTTGCCATGCAAGCCTGTCAATAGTCGGATTATCGGATAAACCAGCATGGCTGGACCATAATTTGCCGTTCCAGCCATAACGAATGATGAAAATAGTCCGCAAGGACACAGACAGCTACGTGGACTATTTTCGGATAAACCAGTATGTTCGAATAAATACAGCCTGAAGGGGTGATATTTCCCTTATGTTGCGACTGCTTTTTCAAGTCAATGGTTCTGTTTGCAATAAACAAATTATTATACTACAGAAGATCATCTTTGTGCATAAGAATCTGGAGCAGGGCAGAATCCCTGCTCTTATCATATACCAGGGCATAATTCATCATTCTGTTGGCAATCATCTTGATTTCCGTCATTCTTCCCACGTTTAACCGGGCCGCTTACCTGAAGCGGGCCATAGACTCGATTATTGATCAGCAGCGACCGCCGGATGAACTGATCATCATTGATGACGGGTCAACGGACAACTCTGTCCAGGTTATCAGGGAGGTATGCGGGCGGGCCGAATTTCCCGTGCATCTTGTCCGGCAGAAAAACAGGGGCGCTGCCACGGCCCGCAATGTCGGTATTCTGCGGGCCAGGGGCGAACTCCTCTGTTTCCTTGATTCCGATGACTGGTGGGACCCGGAGAAAATCGCCATCCAGGCATCACACCATGAGAAAAATCCGGATATTCTCATCTCCCATACCAGGGAAATCTGGTTTCGCAACGGGGTGCGGGTCAACCAGAAAAAAAAACATACCCCGGCAAACGGATTTATCTTCTCCAGGTGTCTGGGCATGTGCGTGGTCGGCATGTCAACGGTTATGGCCAGACGGCAACTGTTTGACCGCTTTGGCCTCTTTGATCCCGATCTTCCCTGTTGCGAGGATTATGACCTCTGGCTGCGCGTGGCCAGGAAAGTGCCCTTTTTTTTGGTTGATCGTGCCCTGACCCTGAAAGAAGGCGGACGACCGGACCAGCTTTCCCGGATTTACCGGCAGGGCATGGACCGTTTTCGTATCCGGTCCCTTGAGAAACTGCTGACAAGCAACCTTCTGTCAGCTGAGCAGACAGAAGAGACCATTGCCGAGCTGGAACGGAAATGCCGCATTTACGGCAATGGCTGTATAAAACACGGCCGGCAGGAGGAAGGGAAACGGTACCTGGACCTGCCGGCACGATTTGGGCCTGGTCGGTCAACGGAATAACCACAGGATTATCGATGACAAGGACAAAAGGTTACGGCGATCCGGCCCGATATATTACCAGCCTGCATGTGGAAGAGGAATGTTTGCATCTTCCCTACACCCGCGAAATTATCAAGCGGGCCGGTCTGCCGGTTCAGGTGATTGGGCGGGGGCAGTCTCCGCAGATTGACGGACAATACCCGGCCAATCTTGGCACGGGCAAACACCATCTGCTGCTGGCTGAAAACCGCGGCGCCTTTTTCAAGCCCTGCCCGGGCACCAGGGAATACCGCTGCTGCGATTACCAGGTACTCAACATCGGCATGGGCTGCCCCATGGACTGCGTGTATTGTATTCTGCAGGCATATCTGAACAATCCATGGATAAGTTTTTTTGTCAACATTGACAACCTTTTTACCGAAATCAACCAAGGCATTGCAGCGGCTGGTGATCGATTTTTCCGCATCGGCACCGGTGAATTCACCGACTCCCTTGCCCTGGATTCCCTGACCGGGCTGAGCAAACACCTGGTTACCTTTATGAGCACTCAGACCAGGGCGGTGCTGGAATTAAAAACCAAGAGCGCTGTTATCGACAACCTGCGCGGCCTTGACCACCGGGGTCGGACGATTGTTGCCTGGTCACTTAACAGTCCACCCATAATGCGAGCAGAGGAAATACGCACCGCCACCCTTGAAGAGCGTCTTACCGCGGCAAGGCAATGTGCGGACTGGGGGTATCGTCTTGCCTTTCATTTTGATCCCATCATCTATCATCAGGGTTGGCAGGATGGATACAAAAAGACCATCCGCACCCTTTTTGACCAGGTACCGGCCGACCGGATAGCATGGATCAGCCTCGGAGCCCTGAGATACCTGCCTGCCCTGAAAAACATTGCCACAGAACGGTTTCCCGGTTCACGCTTTTTTTATGAAGAGTTTATAGACGGCCTGGACGGCAAATGCCGCTATTTTCGTGATCAACGGGTGGAGATGTACAAACTGATCAGTGATGAGCTGGCACGATATACGGCATCCACCACCTGTGTCTATTTCTGCATGGAAAATGATACCATCTGGCGGCAGGTTTTCGGGTTTTGTCCGGAGGAACGGGGCGGACTGGGCGCCATGCTTGACAAAACGGTAACTGATTGAAACTTTTTAAAATTAACATAATTTTGCAGTGAAACCCGAAAATTTTTCCGGGCGTATTGTTTTCTCATCATTCCTGTATTATCATGCCCGAAGTAGATTTTCCTCACCATCTCAACCGACAGGGACATCATGGTAAATAAAGTTATATTGATCGGTAATTTAGGCGCGGATCCCGAGGTTCGTTTCACCCAGAACGGCACTGCCGTTGCCACCTTGCGGCTGGCAACCTCGAGAAAATGGAAAAGCCAGGACGGTCAGATGCAGGAGCATACCGAATGGCACCGGGTTGTTGCCTGGGGACGGCTGGCGGAAATCTGTCGCGACTACCTGCAAAAGGGTTCCAGAATATACATAGAAGGCCGGTTACAGACCAACAAATGGCAGGACCAGAACGGCAATGATCGGTACACCACGGAAGTCATTGCCCAGGAGATGAAAATGCTCTCTCCGCGGGGAGCAGGGGCTCCAGCATCCGGTAGTGCTGGTG
>JALVAI010000043.1 GCA_027011235.1 Desulfobulbaceae bacterium | reverse complement strand
GCACCAGTCTATCTCCGGAACCATCATTCAGTTGATGGAGAGAGGCGAGCTTGACTGCGGGTTTATCCTTGGAGATTGCGAAAGTGAAGGCCTCAATTCTCTGACCCTGGCCGATTTTCGTTTGCGGATTGTCGGGCCGATGGCCCTTGCCCAGGAGCTGGCAGGGGCTGATCTGGCAATGCTTGCGGACCTGCCCTGGATAGGAATTCCCGACGATTGCCCCTATAGCCGGATCATGGAAAGGTATTTTTACAGCCGCGGCCTGCGGCCCAAAACCGGGGTGGTGGCCGACCAGCAGGCCGCCATCGTCAGTATGATTCAATCCGGGGTCGGCCTGAATTTCATGCTGGAGGAAGAGGCCCTGCAGGCCGAAAAACAGGGGCAGGTTGCCCTGTGGCCGGGCGAGGGGTTTCCCATCGCCCTCTCCTTTGTCTGGCGTCGCAAGGAATCAGACACTCCCCTGATGCGGGCCGTGCTTGGAGCCATGAGAGCAACCTGGCAGAACTAACGCGGGCCTTGCCCGCAACCCAGGTCCGTAGGGGCGGCTTCAGCCGCCTTGAGGAAACCATTCCAGATAAAATAACGCTTTTCTCAGGCGAATAAATTCGCCCCTACAGGCATGGCAACATTTATGATGCACATGCAAGATGATTAGATAACATGCTGATATAATAACTTTTTAACTCTGAAATTTTCTTGTTTTTTATAAAAAAATCAGAACACCAGGTTCTGTTTGGGAACAGAATGTTTGGTCGTTATTTCCTTTCCTCGATGGGGACGAATTTTCGCGACGTTTCCCCGGTGTAGATCTGCCGTGGCCGGCCGATTTTCGTGGTCCTGTCTTCCCGCATTTCCTTCCATTGGGCAATCCATCCGGGCAGGCGGCCCAGGGCAAACATGACAGTGAACATATTTGAGGGAATACCAATGGCCCGGTAAATGATACCGGAATAAAAATCCACGTTGGGATAAAGATTTCGTTTGATGAAATATTCATCGTTTAAGGCAATCTCCTCAAGCTGCTGGGCCAGGTCAAGCAGGGGGTCGGAGACATCGAGAACGTCAAGAATCTCATGGCAGGCGTTCTTGATAATCGTGCCCCGGGGATCATAGGTCCGGTAGACCCGATGTCCGAAGCCGGACAGTTTAAAGGGATCGTTTTTGTCCTTTGCCTTGGCAAGATATTTGTCAAAGTTGCAATCATCGGCATAGATGGTTTCCAGCATTTCGATGACCGCCTCGTTGGCGCCTCCGTGCAGCGGGCCCCAGAGGGCATTGATACCGGCGGCAATGGAGGCATACAGGTTGACCCCGGCGCTGCCAACCATGCGGACCGTGGCCGTGGAGCAGTTCTGTTCGTGGTCGGCATGCAGGATGAGCAGCTTGTTCAGGGCTGCGACCACCTCCGGTCTGACGGTATAGGGCTTGACCGGTTTATCGAACATCATGTTGAGAAAGTTGCCGCAGTAGGACAGGTCGTTGCTGGGATAGACCAGGGGATGGCCCATGGATTTTTTATAGGAAAAGGCGGCAATGGTCCTGATCTTTGAAATGAGACGGGCGGCCGTCATTTCAACATTTTCCAGGGGATCATCACTCATTTCCGGGTAATAATTATGCAATGTGTTGACCATGACCGACAGGATGGACATGGGCGATGCGTTGGGCGGGAAATGGTCGAAAAAATGGAGCATATCCTCATGCAGCAGGGCGAATCGTTCAAGAAGGCCCTTGAACCGTTCAAGTTCCGCGGCAGTGGGAAGGTGACCGTGCAGAAGCAGGTAGGCGACTTCGATGAACTGGCATTTTTCCGCCAGGTCTTCTATGGCGTAGCCGCGATAACGGAGAATGCCCCGGTTGCCGTCGAGAAAGGTGATGTCGCTGCAACAGGAGCCGGTATTCTTGAAACCGGGATCAATGGTGATGCAGCCGGTCTGCTGGAGAAGATTCTTGATATCGATACCACGATCCCCTTCCGATCCCTCGATGATGGGAAAGGTATAGCTTTTTCCGTCAATAACGAGTTTTGCCTCTTGCCCTTTTGTCATTTCCGTCATAATTTTTTTGTAATTTTTCGTAATTACTCAAATATGGTTTATAAAATGCGGGTCCGGGTTGTTCGGCTGACCAGTGGCGTCAGCCACATCGGTCCGAATCCTCGAATAACCGGTACGCGCCCTTTTTCAGGGTAAATTGTGTTTGCTGAAAACGGGTTTTGCAGTAAGAAACCGCGAAGAATTTTTATAGTATGCAGAAGAAAAACATTTCCTTCCGGCTGGAGAAAAACAATGCGTGAAACTGGTGTTCGGGTACAATAAAGAAGATGCTGTCTGGTAACGCTGATGCACTGCAAAAAAGTCGACCGGGAGTTATGTCGATCTCTGCACACAATCATTTACTATAGCTTAAAAGGGTAAAAATATCAAGATCAATGCCGGCGCGGGGCGATTGGGCGCCAATGGTTTATCGCCTGCACCGGGTAAAAGGCGGAAAAATGAACAGATCACAAGTTTATTCGACACGATTGCAACAGTTTATTGAACGTGTTGATATCTATCCTGTTTCCTGTGAAAGGCTGGCCGACGGACGCAGTGACCGGCAGTGGCTTGACGCCGTTCTTGCCGGGGGCGCCGCTGTTGTGCAACTGCGTGACAAGGAGTCGGATGATGGAGAACTTCTGCAAAAGGCGCGCTATTTTCGCCGCCGGACCAGGGAAGCGGGAGCGCTTTTTCTGGTCAATGACCGGTTTGATATCGCCCTGTTGAGTGACGCCGACGGTGTTCACCTGGGGCAGGACGATCTGCCGCCCGCGGATGTGCGGCGGCTTGCTCCGGACATGATTATCGGGCTTTCCTGTAACAGTGAGGAACAGGCCATGGAGCTGGGCCGTCTTGAACAGCAGGGCGACTGTCCGGTCTCCTATTACAATATCGGCCCGCTTTTCCCCACCGGCACCAAAGAGGGGTTGGCCCGTTTTTTGGGACCACGGGCCATAGAACGTTTTTCCAGGCATTGCGGCCTGCCCTTTACGGTTATGGGCGGCATCAAGGCCAAACATATACCGGAGCTTGTCGGTCATGGCGCCCGCAGGATTGCCGTGGTAACGGCCATCTCCCAGGCAGCGGATATTGCCGCCGAAACCAGGCGCTTTGGCAAGATGATCAATGATGCACGCAGGCAGAACAGCAATGGATAACCAAAAACAACAGCGGACGAAAATTCTGCGGGCCATGGAATACGCGGTGCCGGAGAACAGGCTGGAAGAGGCAAGGGACCTGCTTGATCGTTATCGGGATGATGCAATTGCCCTTGAGTTGCTGCTGGAGTTTTACAGCTACCTGCCCGAGGCTGGTGAGGATTATGTGCGCGAGATACGGCTGGTGGCCAGGTCGGGCGGCATGTTCCTGCTTGCCGCCATGACCGGGGTATCGGCCTACCTGTACCTTGTTTCCAGCCAGGGGATCGAGTTTGCGGGCAGTCTGGCCAATGTCTATCTGGAGCAGGAACTGCTTGATTTTTTTGATTATGATAATTTGCAGTCCGTGCAGCAACTCTGTTCGGCACCGGAAAAACTGCCCCTGTATGAACCCCTGCAGGTGGACCCGGATGTCTGCCCGGCCTGCCATGCCGTTACCGGCGAGGTGCATGAGCTGGGGTGTCCGGTCGAGGTCTGTCCCTGGTGCGGCGGCCAGCTTATTGGCTGTTCCTGCCGTTTTGACCGGCTGGGAGTCGAGGTGATGACGGATGCGGATATTGCCCGTTTTGAAGCCTTGCTCAGTGAACAGGGCCGGATAGCCTATTCACCGGACCAGCGCCCCTCCTTTGCCGACGAGGGGCCGGGAGTTGTGCTGGAGTAGGCCGGATTTTTTCATCTTTCCGGCAGCATGAAGAGCTGGGAAGGGGTGCAACCGGCGCCGCGTGGAGCAATGGCGCCGGTTGGGTTGTTTGTATATTATTTTTCCAGGGATTCCAGGTATTCAAAGAGATCGGAATTTGTTGACAGGATCAGCGAGGTGTTGTTGCCGATGATGTTCTTGTAGCTTTCCAGGCTTTTCTGAAA
>JALVAI010000042.1 GCA_027011235.1 Desulfobulbaceae bacterium | reverse complement strand
GGTGGGGAAACTGGTTGCCCGGGGCATTGATATTCGGGTGGCATGCCGCTCTGCTGTTACCCTGTCCCTGACCGATGATCCCGAACTGCTGGCCGCCATTGACGAGATGGCCGGTTCTCTGTTTTAGTGCCTTGCTCCTGAATACTCGTCATGAAAAACAAGAAATTTTCAGGATGAAAAATAAATTATTTTGACAGGTTATCTCGTTATTTTTCGTGTGTAACAATCATTACTGCATGTGCTGTCGGAGCGGATTTATCCGCGAACAGCTCACCCAATTACCAGGATGACCATGAAAATTTCGCGGCTGAAGCCGCTCCAACGGGCTTGGGTTGCGGATATAACCCGCCTTGGATTTTTTGGATTTTTGTGAGTTCGTTCCAGTCCCCGGCCTACTCTTCCTTGAGTTCGGAAGGCAGATATGAATCTTGAACAGTTGACAACCCGTTTTTTTGAACTGGTGGCCCCGGATCTTCCCAACAGCTGGGAGGTGGAGGATGGTGTTGAACACCTGGTCGATGAACCGGCTGTTGATGCTATCCTGGCCCAGGTACCCGTCATCTGGCCGGTTTCAAACTCTCTCTGTTATAACTATCTCGGCCAGGTTACCAGGGCGTTGACCTGTATTGACCAGGCCGAACTCCCAGCCTGGGTGAATGAAATCCTGGACCATTACGAGGCAGGCGGCCTGCGGGCCGCCCAGCAGTTCATGACCGATGTGGAACGCAATTTCGTCTGTCATCTGCGCGGAGAAAGCGGCGCCCGCCTGTTGGAGATCCAGGGCTGGCTGCTGCCCTATATCCAGGGGGTGTCCGGAGCCGATCTTGAGCTTGCCCCGGCCCGGGCTGTGTCTACCGATACCCGCACCATATATCTGCCCCCTGAGCTGAACGAACTGCCCGCAAGGGAAGATAATATCCTTCTGTACAAGCTTATTGTTGCCTTTCAATGGGCGTTTTGCCGGATGCGCACCTTTTTTCCCACCCCGTTACCGGGAAATGGAGAGCTGGAAAAGGGAGAGCAGAGGGAAAAATATCTGCAACATTTTCTGGATTCATTTCCTGATCCTGTCCTGGCCGCACGCCTGTACCACGGACTGGAAACCCTGCGGGCAGGCTTTTTCCTGCACAGAGAATTGCCGGGTCTTATGCGGGCAACCAGGCCCCTTCGTCGTAAGATCCAGGCATCGCTCTTCCCTGAGCAGGTAGATGGACTGCTTGCCGAGCTGGAGCTGGCATGCTGTCTGCCTGCAGAGGCCCGTGCTGGTACCACCACCCGGCTTGAAAATATCGTTAAACAGCTCTCCGCCGCAGACGCTTCGGCACAGGACAGCCTTCGCCTGAGTCGCCTGCTGTATGATCAGGCTGCCAGGACCAGGGATAACGACCTTTCTCCGCCTTTGATCTTCCAGGGAGAATTGCGGCTGAGCGCTGTGTATACGGCACGGGAGCAGCAGGGCAAGATACTCGCTGACCGGTTTGCCGAGGCCCTGTCCCTGCATATTCTACACCTGCCGGAAGCACGGCAGGGGGTTGAAGCCGTACAGGAGTCGGCAGAGGGTGGTAGCGAGGCCGTGGGCAACCGGGCTATTGTTCTTGATCGCCGGCCCGCAGAGCCGAAGGAAGATGCGAAGGAAACTTTTTATCTGAAAATCGGAAACAGGTCATCCGAGCTGCCCGATGACCTGCAGGAGATGGCCCGTGCCCTGGACCTCTTTGATATGAAGCCGGAACGTTACATCTCCAGTGCTGTTGGCAGGGCAGGGCATGCAATGGCCGATGGCCCGGGCAATGGGCAGGATGTGGATGCGGGTGTGGAAACAGTTGTCCATGCGCAGACCTATGACGAATGGGATTACCGCCGCAATGGTTTTCGCAAGAACTGGTGTATGCTTTCCGAACGGGAAATTGTGCCGGTGCGCTCTAATTTTGTCCCGGTTACTCTTGCCCGGTATCATGGCCGGATTGTTCGGTTGCGTCATCAGTTTGAGATGATGCGCAACCAGGAACGGTTCCTCAGAAGGCAGCGCGACGGTGATGATATTGATCTTGATGCCCTGGTCGAGTCCCTGGCCGACACCCGGGCCGGTCTGCCGCCTTCGGACCGGCTGTTTATTCGTCTGCAGCGGGATGAACGGGATATTGCTGTTCTCTTTCTGGTTGATATGTCCAATTCGACCGAAGGCTGGGTTGGCACGGCGATCAAGGAATCGCTGGTGCTGCTCTGTGAGGCCATGGAAACCCTGGGTGACCGATACGGGATTTACGGTTTTTCCGGCATGCGTCGTCTGCGCTGCGAGGTCTTTCATATCAAGCATCTTGACGAAATGTACACCGAGGAGGTCAGGCAGCGGATCGGGGCCATCGCCCCCCGTGAGTATACCCGGATGGCGCCTGCTATCAGGCATATGACATCGCTCTTCCAGACGGTGGATGCCCGTATTCGCCTGCTTATCACCCTGTCCGACGGCAAGCCAGAGGATTATGACGATTACAAGGGTGAATATGCCATTGAGGATACACGCCATGCCCTGCTCGAGGCCAGGTCGGCCGGCATCCATCCCTTCTGCATAACCATAGACAGGCACGCCCATGATTATATGGCCCATATGTATGGTGAATCAAATTATATTTTTATCGATGATGTTCACAAGTTGCCTGCAAGAATGCCGGAAATCTACCGGGTGTTGACCACCTGAGACGTCATGGCCGCCGGAAATTTTTCAGCCTGGGACTGGACGATTGTCCGCTTATGCTTATGTTGTGTCCTGATGAGAGTATGAGTAATTCCGGTTTCAGAAAAATCAGCATGGCTGGACCATAATTTACCGTCCCAGCCACAAAGAATGATGAAAATAGTCCGAAAGGACACAGCTACGCGGGCTATTTTCGGATAAACCAGCATGGCTTGGCGGCACAACAAAGCATGAAAATCAAGAGGTTACGTTTAAGGTGGATTTTACCCACAACCTAAGCCCGTAGGAGCGGCTTCAGCCGCGAAATTTTCATGGTTATGCAGGTAATCGGGAGAGCTCTATTCGCGGATAAATCCGCTCCTACAGCACATGCAATAACATGCCTAACCTTATCTTCGGATAAAAATATAAAGGAGAAAGATATGAGTGACACCATAGTGATCTGTCCATCATGTGGGGCAAAAAACAGGATACCGGCGGAAAAGCAGCACCTGACGCCAAAATGTGGACGTTGCGGGGCCCCCCTTGCCCGGAGCGGTCAGGGCGGGGAAGTTATCGAGCTTGGCGATCATAATTTTCAGCAGGTCCTTGGCTCCACGACCCTGCCCGTGCTTGTCGATTTTTATTCCCCGACCTGCGGCCCCTGCAAGATGCTGGCACCGGTAATTGCTGATCTTGCCCGCCAGTATGCCGGACGGGCCCTGATCTGCAAAATGGACACCAGTCGTCACCAGATGACTCCGGCCCAGTTCAGAATCCGGGGAGTTCCTACCCTGATTTTTTTCAAAAACGGTCAGGTCATGGACCAGGTGGTGGGCGCCGTACCGGCTTCCGAGCTTGAAGCCCGTCTCAATAATCTGCTCTGATTGCAGAGTGGAGAAGGGTGAACACGTAGTCCGATGAAAAAACACTATATTCCATTGGCTAACCTGCCGATACCTATGGTAGTATAGGGTATGCATCGGGTGGTCGTGGAAAAAAACAGCTGCGGTGTTATGCTTTGGGGCGACTTGCAACCTGCACCCGGTATGGTTGAGATGGAGGCAATACAAAAAAGTCACAAGTTGACTATCTTGATAAAATTTTGACTTAGCGAATTACCTTGAATGTCGAATGTCGAACAAGGAATTTCGAATAATGAAGGACAGATTTCGTAATTCGAAATTCCTTGTTCGGCATTCTGCGGTTTAAAAAAATGCATTCAAGTACCAATCTTTTTTTTTACCATTTTTTTGTATTGCATTCGGTTGAGATAAGCCCCCAAAATGGCCTGGAGCGCCGGTTTTGTAAATCAGGGGCCGGGATGCGATATTGAACAGGGGAGGGAATATGGGAAAGCGTTGTTTACTTTGTCTGGCTGTTGTTCTTGT
>JALVAI010000041.1 GCA_027011235.1 Desulfobulbaceae bacterium | reverse complement strand
TTTTAGTGATGACAATCTCCTCATCAACGCCTGACACCAACTCCACCAACTTACTCAGTTTGATTTTTGCTTCGGAAAGAGAAAGTGTTTTCATAAAAATCACCTTGTATGGTCACAGGGTCACGGGAACAGATCAAAAACCAATAAATTATGTTTGTTATTCGTTGATGAACTCGTAAACAGTCCAGACAATGCTTAAAGATGGCTAAGTAAAAACACAGATATACAAGGAGTAGTGTTCTGTGGCGGGTCTTGACCATACAGGTAGTATGTCGAGAATCGCCACAGGACACACGACGCAGTAGATCGAAGTTTTTACGACGCCATCATTCGTTCAAAGGGTAATTCTTCTTTCCAGTAGCCCTTAATTCTGGTCGACTATAATTTACCATGTCCGCAATAATCAGGCAAGACTATCCGATCAATGGCCATCAATCACCCACGGGATAGAAAACAGCTTCCGACGTATGGCCGTCTACCTTGAGGACAAAGGGATCAGCAAGGGTTACCTCGGTGACAAAATCACCCTGGACAACAACTTCCAGTCCCTGGATAAACTCCCAGTCGACAAATTCTGCATTCTTTATGCTATCCGCCGCGCATCCAGTATCCTGAATCATGAGGTAGGGGATACCCAATGAGGTAATATTCTGAAAAAAGTGTGACCCCTGGGATGGTTCGGCCCGAATGGTGCAATCCTGCAGCTCAACAATGGCGCCGACACCGGAAATATCGTCCCAGCGGACAGGAATCCCCAGCCAGGGATCGGCCGTGCCCCAGCGGCCGGGACCGATCAGCAGGTAGGACCGACCAGCCTTGTGCAGTCGGGTATTGATCCGGCTTATCTCTGCAGCCATCTTTTTGGTCATGGAGACATCAAAACTTTCCCGGCGAACAAAAACAATCTCACGGATATCCTCGTACCGGCCATGGCCAAGGGCCCGCCCGGAACGGAGAATACTACGCCCGCGCTCCTGCTGCCGGATTTTGATCTGCAGGTTTTCATTGCCGGTGACTATCGGCCGAATCTGCAGAAAGTAGAACACACTCCGGGCAGGGTCCCGGTGCAGGTCAACGGCGAATTCAATCTCCACCTCACAGCCCATCCCCTTTTTGCCGATTTCCAGCAACTCTTTCAATATATCTGGCAGCGGATAGCTCCCATACTTCAGGATTGAGGCAAAGGTCAGTACCTTGGACCCGCCGGGCAAATCACCATCCCGAATGCGGTATTCTTCCGGAAAAAAGGTGGAAGAAAGCATCCGTATCGGTTCCTCGGTAACCGCTTCATCAAGCGGCCTGCGCACCAGGTTTCCATGCGCAGGCGAAAATTCTTCCGGGCGGGTGCAATCAAGACAGTACATCCAGCGCTGGGCATTGGCCAGGATATCGTCAACCGTGGAAAACTGCGGCAGATGTGCGGGAAAGGCCGGCGAGAAGCGAAGACTCTGTTCTCCTTCAACCACGGTTTTCCCAAAACCAGCGGCAATATGGGCAATGCCGTCGCGAGAGGTCATGGGTGATATCGGATAATAGTTGTACGACTGGGCAACGCCGGAAATCGCCGGATAGAAATAACCGTTATAGCGGCTGCCGGCCAACTGCTGGATAATAACCGCCATGGAATCATCCAGGGTCTGGCCGATGGAACGGGAAAAGGAGCGGGGCCCGGAATACCAAGTGGAGGCATACACCAGCTTGATTGCCTGTTGCAGCTGCCGGAACCGGATTTCAAAGTCTGCCGCGCCGTTCACCAGCATAAAGGTGCTGTATAAGCCGGCATATGGCCGTGACTGGGCATCTTCGAGCAGGCTCGAGGACCTGACGGACAGCGGCCCGTCAATTTTTTCCAAAAATGCCCGCAGATCACCGGCAAGCCACCCCGGCAAGGAGGCCTGAAGAAAACAATCGGCGATATCCTCATCCGTGGCCCCTTCCTGGTAGGTCAAATTATTGTGGGCAACAAAATCATTGAAACCATCGGCGGTTATTATACAGGTCCGGGGAATGGTGATGGTGCTATCTGTTCTTTCAGGCCTTTTCTTCATTGAACGGTACAGCCAGGAGGAGATAAAGGCCAGGCCCCTGGCCTTACCACCCATGGAGCCCTTGCCGATTTTGACAAAATCCATGATTTCAGGATCAAAATTGTCCCGATCAAACTGGGCAACAACCCCCTGCTGCCTGATCTTGCGCAGGGCATGCACCTTGCTGACCAGTTCTTCACGCAGGATCTCGCCGCTGACCGCGTGCTGAAAAAAACGTTTGTGCAGCCTGATGGCCAGGGCGATCTCGGCCCGCGCCATTGCCCAGTTGCAGAAATGATTATTGCGGCCATGATAGAGGATCGATTCCAGGGGCACGGTTTTCAACCGGGCCTCGAAATCGTGCAGATTTTTTGCCCGCCCCACCTCGGTTCCATCGGGCAGACAAAAGACAAAATCACCAAAACCAAGGTATCTCAGGAAAAAATCGTGGATTTTCTGACGAATTTTCTTGGTGTTTTTTTCAACAAAGGCGGCCGAGAGAAATTCCGCTTTTGTTCTGTTCGTGCCATCCGTACTGAGCAGCAGAAGTGGAAGATCGGGCTGTTGATAACGAAATTCCGCCAACAGGTCAATACCGGCCTGTTCATCAAGCGTCCCGTTTTTCGGAAAGCGGACATCTGAAAGGACGCAGAAAATATAGTGCCGGTACTTTTTAAAAATTGCAGTCGCCTCTTCATAGGAGGCAGCGGTCAGAATCTTTGGCCGGGCCCGCATTTTCAGCAACCGGTGTTTCTCGTTCAGGCCCTCGTCAAGGACCGACTGGGTCTGGCGGACAACCTCGGCATACAGCATCGGCAACAGCTGCGACCTGTACAGGGGAGAGTCCTCGACAAGAAGAATGACCCGGACCATGGCCTTGGTGGTATCGGTCTCGACATTGAGACCATCTTCCACATTCTTGATGATTGCCAGCAGGATATCGGAATCGCAACACCAGACATAGACATTGTCAACACAGACACAGGAATCAGGCTGATCGGGGATAACGGCATCACGCACGGAATGGGCCAGCAGGATGACAGGTAGATCAGGATAGCGTTTCTTGACCTCGCTGCCAAAACAATAGCCATCCATTTCACCAAGATGCGGCATGGTGATAACGAGGTCAAACCACTTGCTTTCAAGGATTTCCAGGGCCTGGCTGGCGGTTGTGGCCCTGGTTATCCGGGGTGGACGGCTGAGATTGAGGCCGTGGTATTCATTGATGATGCGGGAGGCCATGGAGTTGTCTTCTTCCATGATATAGGCATCATAGGGGCTGGAAACAAGGAGGATTTCCTGCACTTTGAAGGCCATCAGCTCATGAAAAACGGTAAAATGGGGATCAAAACCATTTTCCGATAATACAGAATCGCTGTCCGCTGGGGCCGTTGATGATTTCATTTCCATGTCCCCTTGTCAGGTCGGTCCGATTTTTCCCGTTTCAGCAAAGAGTTCAGTTCATCCGGAGTGTTAATATTACGCCAGGACCCATGCAGATCAGCGGGAGGCCGTGGGGTGATAATACCGGGCCTGCCGACCAGGCCGCCGGGACGCAGGCAGCCCCCTGCGGCCAGTTCTTCCACAAGCGGGCGACAGCGAAAATCATACCAGGCCAACAAAGGTTCCACCCGGCCATCACCATGCAGGTCCGGCAAGATCGCCCTGACGCCCGGTTTGCGCAGGGATTTCAGCCAGGAAAAGGCGCGCGGATCAATGGTTGGCTGATCGCAGGCCACCATCAGCCAGGAAACGGCCGGCTGCCAGCGCAACACCGACAGCAGTCCGGCAAGGGGCCCGGCAAGGCCAGGAACGTCAGGCACCCGGACAAGACGGGCAAGGGAAGCCGGCACCTCGCCCCGGCCCGACAGCACCACCTGATCGACATGGGGTTCAAGCCTGGCAACCGCGTCTTCAAGCCAGGTCCGGCCATTTTGAGCGATAAGATGCTTGGGTCGTCCCATGCGGCTGCTCCTGCCGCCGATCAGCAGACAGCCGTAAACGGGAACCCGCCTCCATTGGTGGGCAAGCCAATCCGCTATCC
>JALVAI010000040.1 GCA_027011235.1 Desulfobulbaceae bacterium | reverse complement strand
CCGTAGACCGCCCCCTGATCCTTGCCGGTAAAGCGCTCGATGGTCAGCGGCGTAAAACTATCCTGATATACAATGTCCCGGCCATAATTCCCAACAATTTTCCCGACCATCTGCCTGGACTCCTGTGCGCAACGCTCTTTTGCCGCTCCATAGCCGGCAGGGTCCAGTTGCTGCCAACGGTGGTAGTCGGCCGCATGGGTCACCCGAATCTGGCTGGTATCGGTTGGTTCAATCCCCTGAAAGTTATCGGGAAAGCAGATAACACCCCAGGAAGGGTCAATCAGCGCCTCTGGCCGCCGGTAGTTCCAATCTTCACTGTGACTGTAGAAGATAATGGTCCTGCCCCGGCTTAATTTGCGGCCCCTGTCTGCCGGCAGCAGGGAAATGGTCTCCATAAAACTCATCTTGCCGGTACATTTTTCCGCATCAAGCTGCCATCCGGAAAGCCGTGCCGTTGCCGGCAGGCCGACGGTGGACAGAACGGCCCTGGCGCTTATCTCCGTACCGTCTGCAAGGCGAATCCCTGTTACCATGTCACCGCGCCGGAGAATTTCCGCAACCGGCGTCTTCATACGCAGCTCACCACCAAATCCCTTGTACTGGTCAATGAGAAGATCAAGAAACTCGCGGATGGTATGTTGCGGCCGAAAAAAGCCTTCCAGGAAAAGGGCGCGGAACATGATGGCAAACTGGGCCAGGTCCATGTCATGCTCCTCGGCGTTGCCATAGACCATGAGCGGCAGCAACAGCATATTTTCAAGCAGGGGATTATTCAGTTGCTCATGGAGAAAGGCGCGGGCGGAACGGCGGGGTGCCGGGGCAAAGGGATCAAAATCCTCTATTTTTTTTATCAAATCGGTAAAGGCAGCGCGGCAGCCGGGAAACTCCCTGGCGACCTCACCTGCAAGCAGGCAGAGGTCATTGGAAAAGGCGAGCCGGTTGCCGGGAAAGATAATTTCCGAGCCGAACTGCTCCCGGGTGACAAACCGTTTACGGGAAAGTTTGAGCTGTCGAAACAGGCGGTTGAGCGGTGCTCGCTTGTCGGCGGGCGGGGCAAAGTTGGTCATGGCATGGAGGCCGGTCTCCAGCAGATGACCATGACGAAAATAAAAAGAATTCAGGCCTCCGGGCCGGGAATGCTGTTCAAGGATAAGCGTGGGTTGCCCGAAACGGGCGGCCCGGATACCAGCGGCCAGTCCGGACAGTCCGGCGCCGATTATGACAAGTTGATAATCAGCCAACAGAGATCAGACGGTAAGGTGTCTCAGCTGCCCCGCCTTTGCACGGTCACGCCAGCCCGCATAGAGGGGCTATGGCGAACTGTCGCGTCTGCACAAATCCGGGGCACCTGATACACCTTACGATTCTTTATAATATGAAAAAATATGAAAACACATGGCTGCATTTCCTGTGACCAGTTACAATCAGACGTCTTTGAGCTTTGGCTCGAGATAGTTGACACAACTGGTTAAGGTGGCAAGTTCGGGATACTCCTCTTCCGGGATCTGCAACTTGTATCGTTTGCGCAATTCCATCACAATGTCCAGAAAATCCATGGAATCAAGATCCAGTTGGTCCCGCAGGGGAGCATCGGCATCCAGGTTGTCAAACTCTGCGTCTTCGTCAATATCTTCTATGATTTCAAGGATAAGATCCTTGATTTCGTCCCGGGTCATACCTGTCCTCTATATATAAATCAGCACGGCATGACCTGATTTTCAGGCCATAGCCACAACAAATGATGAAAATAATCCACAACGGCATCACTTCGTGGGCTATTTTCGGATAAACCAGCATGGCTGGACCAAATTGGCCAGCCACAACTAACAATGAAAATCACCAGGTTACGCCGTAGGAGCGGCTTCAGCCGCGAAATTTTCATGGTTATCCAGGTAATAGGGCGAGCTATTCGCGGATAAATCCGCTCCTACAGCACATGCAATAACATACCTAAACCTTATTTTCTGATAAAAAAATGAACCTTACAAAAAAAGCTCATTTTTTTGACGGAAATAGACAGATATACCATAGAAAAATTCAGTTCGCCACAAATCTCTTGACGATTACCACCGAATTTATGCCGACCATGCCAAAAGAGTTGTTGAGCAGGGCGTCCACCCGCTCGACTTTCTGCGGGGTTCCGGCCACCAGCCCGGGCAGTGCGCACTCCGGATCAAGATTATCCAGGTTGATGGTCGGGTGGACCATGTTATCGGTAAAAGAGGGCAGATTCCCGGCAAGTTCCAGCACACCGGCCGCTCCCATGGCATGACCGATATGTGACTTGGTGTTATTGGTCCAGGTGTGGGGACAATCGGCAAACACCTCCCGGATGGCCCGGCACTCCTCGACATCGCCCTGGCGGGTACCAGTGGCATGGGTATTGATTATGGTAATATCAGAGGGCTGCATACCGGCCCGGGCAAGGGCCGCCCGCATACACTCACTCTGGCGGGGCCCATAGGGAAGGACAAAATCCCTGGCATCGGAGTTGACGGCATAGCCTGCAAGCTCGCCGTAAATCTTTGCGCCCCGTTCCAGGGCCCGGTCAAGCCGTTCCAGGGTAAAGACGCAGCCTCCCTCGGAGATAACGATGCCGTTGCGGTCCCGGTCCAGGGGTCTGCTGGCCTTTGTCGGATCAACATGTTCGGCCAGGGCCCCCTGGGCCCTGAAACTGGCAAAGATACCAAAGGACCCCACACATTCGGAGATACCGCCGCACAGGGCAAGGTCCACCTCCCCGAGCTGGAGCATCTGCAATCCCTGGACAAGGGCGGCATTACCGGCGGCGCAGGCGGCGCCAATGGAATAATGGGGGCCGGTAATCCCCTGGTTCATGGTTATTTCACCGGCCGGATTGTTGAGAACGGTCCTGGGATTGTGATGATGGGTCCAGTAATCGACATTGTAATCAAAGCGGCTGATATTGTAGACCTCGTTTTCGGTCTCAACGGTGCCGTGTTCGGTAAGACCGATATAGACCCCGGTACGGGCCCGGTCATATTCGGTAAAATCGATTGCCGCGTCACTTAAGGCCTCTCCCGCGCAATAGACACCGATACAGCCGGCCCGGGTGCCCCGTTTGTTTTCCTTTTTCTTGCGGTATTTTGTCTCCGGAAAGGTGCAGATACCGGCCGGGGCCTGGCCCATGTAGCGAAGATCAATACTGGTGATGCCGCTTTCTCCGGCCAGCAACCGCCGCCGGTATTCGGCCAGGTCATTGGCGCCGCCGGGCGCGGTCAGGCCGACCCCGGTCAGGACAAAACGATTGCGCATGCCTTGTTCACTCATGCCTTTACCCCTGCCAGTTCGGCAACTATCTTTGGCGCGGCAGCCATGGCCTCACCCAGCTTGTCAGGCATGCTGCCCCCGGCCTGGGCCATGTCCGGACGGCCGCCGCCCTTGCCGCCGACAATAGCCGCAACCTCTGCCACCAGCTGCCCGGCTTTGATGGTCCCGGTCAGGTCCTTGCTGACCAGGGCCAACAGGGCGGCCTTGCCGTTGATGGCGCCGCCAAGCACCGCGACCCCGCTTCCCATCCGGTCACGGACCTTGTCGCCGACCTCACGCAGGGTCTTGGGAGAATCCAGGGGAATCTCGCCGGCAATCACCTTGATCTCCCCCACCTGGACCGCATTGTTCAGCAGGCCGTCAAGATCGGACATGGCGCGGGAGGCTGCCAGCGCTGCCAGTTCCTTTTCCAGCTCTTTCTGTTTTTTCAGCAATGCCTCTATCCTGGCAGGGGCCTCAACAAACGGCCCGGACAACAGGGCGGCCACCTCATCGGCCCCGGCAGCAAGCTGCTGGAGACGGGTAATTGCCGCCGCCCCGGTTATCGCCTCGATGCGGCGCACCCCGGCGGCAATTCCGGATTCGGAGACAATGGTGAACAGACCGATATCGCCGGTTGCCCGGGCGTGGGTGCCGCCGCAGAGCTCCTTGGAAAAGCCCTCGATGGCCACGACCCGGACCTGCGAGCCATATTTTTCACCAAAAAGCGCGGTCGCCCCCTGGGCAATGGCCTCCTCTTTGGCCAGAACAGCGGTCTCAACCGGCGTGTTGCGGCGGATTTCCCGGTTGACCAGTTGCTCGATTTCCTGAATCTCCTCCTTGCTCAAAGG
>JALVAI010000039.1 GCA_027011235.1 Desulfobulbaceae bacterium | reverse complement strand
GGGAAAAATGCTTTTCTGGCAGCTCCAGCTCGCAGCAGACCTGCCGGGCGAAATGATCAACCAGCAGGGGAATATCGTCACGTATTTCATTAAGGGTCGGTGTTTTCAGGGAGACAACATTTAACCGGTAAAAGAGATCTTCCCGAAAGCTGTGATCCTTTATTTTTTCCTCAAGGTTACGGTTGGTGGAGGCAATAATCCGCACGTCAACCGACCTTGTCTTGCTGGAGCCCAGAGGCTTGATTTCCTGCTCCTGCAAAACCCGTAACAGCTTGGTTTGGATGGCCACCGGAATATCACCGATTTCATCCAGGCACAGGGTCCCCCCATCCGCTTCGACAAACAGTCCTGGCTGGTCCCGGTGGGCGCCGGTAAAGGCGCCTTTGCGATGACCGAACAGCTCGCTTTCCAGGAGATGTTCGGGAATGGCAGGACAGTTAACCATGAGCAGGGGGCTGTCTCTTCTCCGGCTGAGGCTGTGAATGGCCCTGGCGGTCAATTCCTTGCCGGTTCCGCTTTCTCCCAGGATGAGCACGGTATAATCGGTGCGGGCCGTGGTCCGAATGCCGTGGTATAAACGCTGCATGGGCGCTGACTGGCCGACAAAATTGGCAAATGGTTCCTTTTCGCAGATCCGTTCCCTGAGCTTGATGTTTTCCCGTAAAAGACGGTTATGTTCCAGTCCTTTGCCAACAGCCCTGAACAGAATCGTCTTGTCAAAGGGCTTGGTGATAAAGTCATAGGCGCCGCTTTTCATTGCCTGGACCGCGACCTCGATGGAACCGTATCCGGTCATCATGATAACTGTCAGGTTCTTGTCAATGGAATTCATCTCCTTGAGGAGTTCCAGACCATGAATTTCCGGCATCTGGATATCAAGCAGGACAAGGTCCACGGGTTTTTCCCGGACAAGGGCAAGGGCAGCGGTCGGCTCATGCCTGGTATGGATAGCAAGTTCCGTAAATTCCCTGGCCAGCATCCTTTTCAGGCCTTGCAGGAGATCTTTTTCGTCATCAACGATAAGTAACTGGGCAGAATGCATTTTCTCATCTCTCCTTTTCTTATCACTCCTGTTGGCCGGCAACAAGGTCTTCCGGGCCTGGATCATGGTCGTCGCCTTGGGGAAGGGTAATGATAAAGCAGGTACCTGTGGCCGAGGTCGATGCCACCCGGATATCACCATCATGGTCCTTGATAATTCCATAGCTTACGGAAAGACCCAGGCCCGTGCCCGCGCCCTGGGGTTTGGTGGTGAAAAAGGGATCAAATATTTTGGTCAGCGCCTCATCCGGAATACCGGTGCCGGTGTCCTGAACAGATATTTCAATTATCTTTTCCTTCCTGATAAACCGGGTTGCAAAGGTGATGGTCCCATTTGTACCGATTGCATGGGAACTGTTCATCAGTAAATTGAGAAAAACCTGGCGCATGCGATCAATGCTCACCCGTGATTCCGGAAGATCTCCGGCCAGGTGTAACTGGATATCTATCTGTTGTTTCAAGAACTGTTGCTTGACCATGGCCACTACCTCTTCGATTACCGAATTGAGGTTGCAGGGAGTTTTATCCGCCTTGCGACTGCGGGCGAAATTGAGCAGGTCACTGACAATATGCTGGCAGGAGCGGGCATGTTTTTCGATTATTTCAATATCATTGCAGTGTTGCTTGGAAACCGCTGCCAAATCCTGTTTCAGGATGTCTGCGTAGCAGAGGATTACCCCGAGGGGATTGTTGATTTCGTGGGCCACTCCGGCCGCCAGTTGACCCAGGGCAACGAGTTTTTCCGTTTGCTGGATACGTTGTTCAACCTGTTTCTGTTCGGTGATGTCCTTGGCATAGCAGACAATGTTGCGCACGGCTCCGCTGTCGGAAAGGATGGGATACAGGCTCACCTCATATATGTCCCCTGTTTTGGTTTTTACCTGCTCAACCGTTACCTTGCGGGATGGCAGGGATAAATCGGTTGTACAAAAGGTGAATGGACAGTTCTGCTTCAAGGGTAATTCACACAGCCTTCGGTTGAGCACCTGGTTTAGGGTGACCTCGTTTTTGCGTAAAAATGCCTGGTTGACCATCCTGACCCGCCGGTCATGGTCCAGCAGGACCACGACATCGGTGATGCCGTCAAAAACAGACTGCAACAGTTCCTTGCTCTGCATGAGCCGGGTGATATTCTGCAGGCTTTCGATGGTGATGCCGATCTGATGACCGATGGAAAAGAGCAGTTCATGCTGCTCTATGTCCACCTCTTCGACTTCGGCATCGATAAATGTCATCACGCCCAGCACCTGGCTGCGGCAGCAAAGTGGCACATTCAGGCTTGTCAACATGGCGGGTTCGCTGCCAATAAGGTTCATATGGGTACAGGCGGCTTCGGTGATAAATCCATCGAAATCACGGGAATGCTCCTCGAGCATGGGCAGGCACAGGGTTGGTTCAAAGGGTATCTCTGCATCAAGCTCATCGGCATTTTCACTGCACTGCAGCTTGAGAACGGCCTGTTTCCGGTCAAGCAGGTAGATACCAGCACCCCTGGCCGGAACAACCTTGAGGGTTTGTCGTAAAACCCTGGGAAGAATATCGGTCAGGTTTACGGACCTGGTTATTAATTCGGTGATTGTATTTAAGGTCCTCAGTTCCAGGCCCCGTTCCGCTACCTTTTGCCGCAATTTATTCTCCGACGCCTGCAGGGCCTTGGTCCGTTCAGCCACTTTGTTTTCCAGATTTTCGGCATATCCCTGCAGCTTTTTATGGGTCTGATGCAGATGCCTGGCCACACTTTGTACCGCAACCGCCATTTCATCAATTTCATCTTTTGATTTTGCCTGTTTATAAAGACGGGCCCCTTTTTCGTCTCTGAGATTATCTCTAAATATTTCAAGCAGTTGTTGAAGATTCTGGACAACAACCCGATTGAAGAAAAACCAGATAATGCCATAGAGCAGAAAGACAACGAGAAAGGCGGCAAAGAAAAAGGTCCAGGCCACGTTCATGATTTGCCGGAGACTGAAATCAACCGGAATACCAACGCTTTGTACTCCGCTGACAACTCCGGTCTTGCGGTGAAATCCTCGTCTGGAACCATAGGTATTGATTATTTCCCCTGGCGCGGTGGCCGGAGTTCCGTGGCAGCGCAGACAGGAACCGGAAAACCGAACCGGCAGAAAACTCATGTAATAGCGTCCATGATCGGTTTTGACCATACCATGCCACTGATCTGTTTCCGGATGATCGTTGAACAGTTGGATCATTTTCAGTTCAAGGGCATTGGCTTCATATTGAGGATTTCTGGCATTGATCGCGACTCGGCGGTAGGTAAATTCCGGTAAATTCTTTTTAAAACGGTCCATCACCACCCGGCTGATATAAGAGGTGGACATGGCCTCCAGGACAAAGGTGTCCTGACCATACAATTCATACATTTTAGGCCGAAGGACATCCCGTACATATCCCCTGGTAGATTCCACGGCAGCGGCAACCAGTTCCGTTTGCCGAAACGTTTCTTCCTCGAGAGATTTTTTCTGATAATAATAAATCAGCACCGAGGCAAAAGAACAGAATAACAGGAATATACAGGCAAGACCCAGCAGGAATCTGACCTGTAACCCATAGGTGGGACGGTCGTTTTTCTGTTTGTCGTCAATTGATTGATTCATTTTTCCGTTTCCTGTGGAACAAAAGGATATTCAAGGAGCCGGCCGGATAACTCTTCAGGTGGTGTGCCGGATTACCTGATTATCAGTTTTTCTTTTCCATGATTGTCCTGCCTTTTTTTATGTTTTTACAGCTTGTTATATAAGACGGCATCTCTGGTGCCTCCACATGACGGCACCGCTTCCGCATGGATGCGGCAGGAGCTGCGCCCGGTTTCTCAATATCCCGCCATATCCTGCTTCCACGGGGAAGCAGCTTAACCGGTGCCAACAAATATTTCCTTAAAAAAAATACACTTTAAATTGCCAGCAAGTTGATAATGCCTTGAAATACTATCATTTTTTTTTCGCTGTCAGGTGAAATGTGAACGTGGCCCATGCATTGCAAAAGCGACTGTGATTCAGAGTACAAACCGTATACCATTTTTTATCGAGGCCCCTCATGCACGATAAACATCACCTGACGCCATGGA
>JALVAI010000038.1 GCA_027011235.1 Desulfobulbaceae bacterium | reverse complement strand
GGATTATAATAGGAAAACATGCTATTCAATTTGTTCTCCTATTTCAAGTTGCAGTTTTCTCTTTTAGTACCTTACTCCTGGATATCTGTCACAAAAAACAGGTGAGCGTAGACTTCGAGAAAATTTTGTACATAACTTCCATATTGTTAATGGATTATCTTGTAAAATATATGAGTAATAAAATGTTGCGTATTCTGTAGGGGCGAATTTATTCGCCTGCTCTACCAATATGGCGGCTGAAGCCGCCCCTACAGTGCTTGGGTTACGGGTGAAACCCGCCTTAACTGTTGAAAGCAATCTTCAGGTTGCCGGGGCTCTGGTCTTGGAGTAGTCTGTGGCCTGCCTGGTTACGTGCCCGGTTTTCCTTGACCATCATCTTCCATGACTGTACCAATATTTCCCCATGAATCCATTACTCACCCTTGACAGGCTTAGCCTTTCCTTTCTCTCCGACCAGGAACCGGACGGGGCAAAGGAGGTGCTGCGCCGGGTTTCCTTGCAGATAGATTCCGGCCGGACCCATGCCCTGGTCGGAGAATCCGGCTCTGGCAAATCCGTGACCGCCATGACCATCCTCCGTCTTCTTGAAGAGACCAGCCGCATCACGATCAGCGGCAGGGTCGAGTTTGACGGCCGCGACATTCTCAAGCTCCCCATGGACGAGGTACGCCATATCCGGGGCAATGATATTGCCATGGTCTTTCAGGAGCCCATGACCTCGCTCAATCCGGTGTATACCATCGGTAACCAGTTGCTGGAACCACTGCTTCTGCATCGCAAGATGACCAGGGACGAGGCATGGGACCAGGGGCTGAGGCTGCTCAGCCGCTGCGGCATCAGGGAACCTGAATACCGGATGAACGCCTACCCGCATCAGCTCTCCGGCGGCCAGCGGCAACGGGTCATGATTGCCATGGCCCTGGCCTGCAGGCCGAAGCTGCTGATTGCCGATGAGCCGACCACCGCCCTTGATGTCACCATTCAGCGCCAGATCCTGGACCTGCTCATGGACATTCAGGCTGAATACCAGATGAGCATCCTGCTGATCACCCATGACCTGCCCATGGTCAAACGAATTGCCGATTCGGTTTCCATCATGTACCAGGGGCGTATTGTCGAGCAGGGTCCGGTGACAGAGATTTTCCGGAACCCGCGGGATCCTTACACCCGCCACCTGCTCACCTCCCTGCCCAATACCACAAACACACCGCGCCCTGGCGGCCCCACCCTGCTCGAATTGCGGGATATTCAGTGCCGTTTTACCCTGTCCAGGGGCAAGGGGCTGTTTTCCAGGGGCAAAAAAAATATCCTCAAGGCCGTGGACGGTGTCAGCCTGCAAATTGCCGAGGGCACCACCCTGGGCGTGGTTGGCGAATCCGGTTCCGGCAAAAGTACCCTGGCCCTGTGCATTCTTCGGCTGATCTCCTGCCAGGGCGAAATCCTGTACCACAGGGGAGAAACCGTTATCGATCTCGCCTCTCTCAGCGGCTCCGGAATGCGGCCCCTGCGCAAGGAGCTGCAGATTGTCTTCCAGGATCCCTTTTCCTCCCTGTCGCCCAGGCTGTCGGTGGAACAGATCATCGGCGAGGGCCTGAAAGTGCATAAAATAGGCACCAGAACAGAACGAAGAGAACTCGTTGCCCGGGTCCTGGAAGAGGTGGAGCTTGAACCGGATATGGCGGCCCGCTTTCCCCATGAATTTTCCGGGGGTCAGCGCCAGCGCATCGCCATTGCCAGGGCCCTTGTCCTCCGGCCCAGGCTGCTGATTCTTGATGAGCCGACCAGCGCCCTGGACATGACCATCCAGGCCCAGGTAATCGACCTGCTCAGGCGGCTGCAAACACGACACAACATGACCTATATCTTCATCACCCATGACCTGCGGGTGGTTCGCTCCCTGGCGGACACCATCGCGGTTATGCGCCGGGGCAGGATCGTGGAACACGGGCCGTGCGACCGGCTGTTTGCGGCCCCGGAAAACCCCTATACCAGGGAACTGTTTCTGGCCGCCTTTCCCGAGCCCGCAGTGCAGCCCCAGGAAATGATGACCGCATGACCCGAGAACACCAATCCCCGGCAAACGCCCTGGATACCACATTTCTGGCCACGGTCAGCCACGGGCCCGGTGTGTATCTGATGCAGGGCAAGAGAGAGGTTCTCTACGTGGGCAAGGCCGCTGATCTTCGCAAACGGCTGGCCCAGTATGCCCATTTTTCAGGACCTTCGCACTCAAAGACCGGGGTCATGCTCAGCCACGTCCGCAAGGTGGATACCATTCTCACCACCACGGAAAAAGAGGCCCTGATCCTCGAGGCATCCCTGATCAAAAAACACCGGCCACGCTATAATGTCATCCTCAGGGACGATAAAAACTATCCCCTGATCAAGGTCACGATCAAGGAACAATGGCCCCGGGTACTGGTCACCCGCAGGCGGATCAGGGACGGCAGCCGCTACTTTGGTCCCTTTGCCTCGACAAGCGGCATGCGGACCACCCTGAAACTGCTCTTTTCCATGTTCCCGCTCAGGCGCTGCAAAACCATCCGCAAACGTGAGCGTCCCTGCCTCAACTACCAGATGGGAAGATGCCTTGCCCCCTGCGCGGGCCTGGTTGACAATACGAAATACATGGCCATGGTCGAAGAGGTGCTGCTCTTTCTCGAGGGCAAAAACCGGGACATTATCGCCAACCTGAAGGAAAAGATGCGCAGGGCCGCGGCCGAGCTGGCCTTTGAAGAAGCGGCCCTGTTGCGTGACCGGATCATTGCCCTGGAAAAGACCCTGGAACATCAGGTAATCGCCGCCGAACACGGGCTTGATCAGGATGTTTTCGGTCTTGCCCGCAACGGTGCCTCGGTGGCCATTGCCCTGCTCTTTGTCCGGGCCGGCATGATCACCGGTTCCCAGAATTTTTTCATGGCCGATCCCATCGGCGACGATGGCCGCATATTGAGCCAGACCCTTATGCTCTACTACTCCAGCCGCAGGCATCCGCCCCGGGAACTGATGCTGCCCCTTGCCATTGACAACGAGCCCCTTATCCGGGAACAGCTCAGCGAGCTGCGGGGAGGACCGGTCAGGATCAGGGTGCCGAGACGCGGTAAACGGATGCAGCTCATGCGCATGGCCGCCGCCAACGCGGAGCAGGTCTTTTCCAAAGAAAGCAAAAAACTCAAGGCCTGGCAGATAATGTCAACAACCCTGGTCCGCAAGCTGCGTTTACGCAACTCTCCCGACCGGATAGAATGCCTTGATATTTCCAATCTCAGTGGCAAACAGGCCGTGGGGTCCCTGGTCTGCTTTGTCCGGGGGGAACCTGAAAAACAGAGCTACCGTCATTACCGAATCACTGGCAGGGATGAACCCGATGACTATGCCATGATGCGGGAAGTCCTCCAGCGGCGCATGGAAACCGGCCTGGCCAAAAACAACCTGCCCGACATGCTTCTGCTCGATGGCGGCAAGGGACAGCTCTCCATTGGGGTGGAGGTGCTTGCCGATTTTGACCTGCTGGAGCTGATCGACCTGGTTGCCATTGCCAAGGAAAAACAGGATGAAGGAGAAAAACTGTTCCGGCCCGGCCGAAAAAATCCGATTATACTGCCGGCCCATGCCCCTGCCCTGCTCTACCTGATGCGTATCCGGGATGAATCCCATCGCTTCGGCATCACCTTTCACCGTCATCTTCGCAACGCAAAGACCCTGCGCTCACCCCTGGACAAGGTCACCGGCATCGGGGCGCAACGGAAAAAGGCCCTTCTGCGCGCCCTTGGCAGTTTCAAGCGCATTCAATCGGCAAGCGCCAAAGAGCTGGCCTCGGTCCCCGGTATTGGTCCTGTTCTTGCCGAAAATATTTTCAGACAACTGCATCCGGAAGATGAAAAAAACCATGCAACCCGATGAAAAAACACTTGCCCGCCTCAAGCCGGGCTGTATCTGCAAGGGAATCAAGCTTATCCGCCTGATCGAGGCCATTGAAAACGGGGCTGACAGCTATGAAAAAATCGCCCGGGCTACCGGGATCGGCGGCGGCTCCTGCAAGGGCCGGCGATGCAGGGAAAAGGTGGCGCAACTCCTGAAAAAATCATAAGCCGTCATCAACGCCGGCCTGCGATCTCCGATATGATTAAAACAGCTGGGTATCTTGTTGTAAT
>JALVAI010000037.1 GCA_027011235.1 Desulfobulbaceae bacterium | reverse complement strand
AAAAATTGCTCAACAGCCGGTAAGCATATCAATGGCAAAAGCACGGCGAAACAGATTCAGGGCCAGATCTGTCAGGCCCGTTCCCCGTTCCCTCACCTGTACAAACCAACTGCCAAGGGTCCTCGTCAACCGGGCCATCACCTTGGGATCATAGACGATACGATCTTTATCTCTTTTCACATTGCACTCGTGATTGGCGCCGGCAAGGGTCATAAAGCGCTTGGGCCAGGAAACATGACAATAGTACCAACGCAGATAGCGCCGATCATGTCCCGATTCCAGCTCTCCCTCGATTAAGAAAACAGGCTTATGGGTCCAGGCGCCGAGGGCAGGGAGATCATGGATCATATCCTTGGCAAGGCGTTCCCTGCGCCAATACTCCTTGGTAAACCAGTCTGGTAACTCTGTATCGCTATATACCTTTTTTCTGGAATCAAGCAGCCAGTTCCAGAAAAAATCCACATCCGGCTGATAATGGAAACGCTGATATACCCGGCGGGGCGGGCCGATTAACACGACTGACGCCACTTGCTCTTCCTTCAATCCGACACTGAGAACCGGTTCTGCGCCCATGGAATGACCAATCAGATGAATGGATCTGTTACCGAGCGCAGGTAAACTTTTGAGATAACGCAGGGCAGTACGGACATCATGGGTTTGATCCAGACCCGCAGGCATTCCTGTGACAAAAGGATCGGCTGAATCCCCGAAACCGGGGAAATCAATTGTGAGGACCAGATGCCCCTGCCGGGCCAGTTCCGTGGCAAGTACCCTGTAAAGGGGGAAATGGCTTCCTTCCGGATAATTACCATGCAATAAAATAATTGCATCATCCTGCTCCATTTCCGGAATAGGATGATAAAGAGTGCCGGCCAGGGACAGATTACCCGGTTCTCTCAAAATGGAAATTCGCTCCGCATCGACCTTGAAGAGATATGGTTGAAAAACGGAGTCCTCCTGCTTTGACTCAGGGTAATACCAACCTTCCGCAATCCAGAGCATTACACCACCGGCAAGACAGAGCACTCCTGTTGAGAGAAGAAAAAAATGCCAAAAGGGTAATGCAGGGGAAATGGAATCAATATCGGTTTTACGTGAGGTTATGCCCATCCGTCTCAATACTTTTTCGGCCAGCGAGGAGACAATCCAAAGACAGAGATAGGTAAGCGCCAGGACAACAGCACAGAACAGAGGCCGAAACCCATAATGATTACCAAGAGGTAAATTGTACTCAAGGACAACTCCCCGGGCCGGCATGGCTGACTCGACTCGCAACCCTTTTTTGGATTGCACCACACCCGCCTGGCTGCCACCCGTTGCAGTGAAAAGATGTGGAGATATTTCCCGTATAAGGGCATTGTGAACATTGACCAGTCGAATATTCTCTATTGCCATGGAACCTGCCGCCACAAGACGTACTCCCATCACCTTTTGATCAGGAACAAAAAATCGGACAAGCTGGCCGTTATTTCCACTGTGAACAGCGCATACCTGATGGCCGATGGGCTGAAACCCCTGGCCGAGGTCATAAAATATCTCCAGACTTGCCTGGCCGGTCTGGTCGGATTGAACCGTGATATTAAGATGGGTTGGACGACATCTATTGCCCAGCATGATCGTCACCCACAAACTGAACACCAGAGACAGGCTGATTAAGAGGATAAATTTTTTCTGGTTACTCAACCAGGAGCGGCGCGTTGAAGTCATAATTGTTTAGTCTATAATCTGGGTTCGGTATAAAAGGCTGGCACACTGACACACCAGACATATTAACAAAATAAAGTAGTTACAGATAAATTCAGAGAGAGATAGTAGGTTTGAAAATGGTGTGCAAAACAGGAACATCTATGAAGAACAACATGGTGATGGCCACGGACATGAAAACGCAGTACCAGAAAAACCCCCGTTGCCGATAGAGCTGTTCCGGATACTGGGCCGGACTGTTGTCAAGGAAACCAAGGTGAATATACCAGGCAACAAAACCGGCAATCAAAGGAATGGACAGAATCAGTTCCATACGATATCGAATGAGAAAAATACCAAAAAAAAGACCAAAGGCCACCGCATAATAGACAATACTGATAAGAAGACGTTCTTCAGTATAGTGGACAAAGGAACGACGATAGGCGCCACTCACCTCAGGACTGTCAATATAACGGTATTCGGCAAATCTCTTGACCGCCATAAAAAAGGCACCAATCATCCAGTAGGCCAGCAGCAACGAAACCGGCGGTAAAACTGTAATGCCGGTGGCATACCATCCCATGAGCAGACGAAGCGGGTTGTTTACAGATTCACTCAGGACATCAAGATATGGTTTATCCTTGCTGCGCAGCGGTGGAATGTTATACACGCATCCCATGATCCAAAGTGTCACGGCTACAGCGAAAAATATTTTCCCCAGCAGGGCAGAAATGGCAAAGCCCACGACAGCAAAAAGCAACCACTGCGCATAGGCAACAGATTTATTGACACGGCCAGACGGGACAGGCCTGTTTTTCTTGACCGGATGCAAGGCATCAAAGGGGGCATCAAGGAGTTCATTGATCACATAATTGCTTGAAGCCACCATGCCGGCCGCAAAAACGGCAAGAGTGATCCTGACCACCAGGGGCAGGGACAACAAATCCGGACGAACTATCAGGGCCACGATCATGCCTGGAAGCATGAACACATTCTTAAACCAGTGGTCAAACCGGGCAATCTGGAGATATGGTTGAATTTTCTTTGTCATTCTTTACTGTTCATTAACAAAATTGGTACTGTTTGCCAGCAAGGATAGTATGCTTTTTGCCGGTATCTTACCGACAATCACACACCGGGTACATAATGTCGGAGGTTGCCGGAATTGCTGTCCAGAGAAAACTTAATTCAGCAACAGCTGCAGCATGGGGGGTAATGACGAAGAGTTGTTTCCGATGGCATCAAGCTCCTTTCGCATCTCCATGAGTTTTTTCATGGTTGCCAGGATAGTATTGGTCCCGGTTTCCGGCACATAGGGTATACGGCTGGTTCCATATGTGTAATTAGCCGGAATAAAAAAAATCTTATCGCTTGCCATCCAGCCGAAGGGTAGACGATTTTTGTTGTAATTATAGATGGTTTTTACAGCTGTCATGACGCCGTCAATATATCTCGTTCCCATATAATCGGTGGGTTGCGGTGGCATCAGGAACATGATGACCTTGTTGTTTTTTACGGCCCACTCAAAAAATGGAGAGACATGCTTATTGATATTATAAGGAATATTGGTGGGAATATATTCAATGCAGACACCGTCAAGCACATCGGCAAGGGATTGCACCTGTATCCGGTCACGTTCCCATGACCTGGTATTCATAACGATTGTTTTATCGGGGAACCGTGCTTTTACCCGGACCAGTTCGCTTCTGGTCATCATCGAGTCCTGATGGGCCTCGTTGAGAATCAAAAGATAAGGAGTTGTATAACCGTAACTTTCGATATAGGAAATATGCCCCTGGCCACCACTCCAGGCAATATCTTCGTAGGGAATCTCGACAATGGCTCGCTTCCTGTTTGGGTTGGCAAGCACAGCGGCCCGTTGATTCTCCGGCAACAGAGCAATGGGGTAATAATTTGCCAGAATCCCCCAACTCCTGTCTGCCACGGTTGGCCACTTATTGCGATCGCCCATGGCCGCTGTTGCCGCCTCACCGGCAGTGGAACCCAATCCTAAAACAACCTCATAGGCGCTCACAACCGTTGCCAGACACAATACATTCGCCAGGAGAATCCCTGCAAGCAAACCGTATCTTATACGAGCATTACCGAAAAAGATATGGGCAGATCGCCTGCAAATTATCAAGGACTGTCTTTTTATTCCCATGAAACGATTGATAAACCAGCATGGCTGAACCATATTTTACCGCCCCGACCACAACGAATGATGAAAACAGGTTGAAAACAACATCACCTCGCGGGCTTTTTTTGGATAAATGATCCTCAAGACAACCTGCATCCAGTTCTTTATTGGTACCAAATATCCCAAAATTACTATAAAATAATTGTACTGAACGGGATAACAATATGCAACTTAATTCATCCTTGAATAACTCGTAAAAAGTCCAGACAATGCTTAAAGATGGCTAAGTAAAAACACGGATATACAAGGAGTAGTGCTCTGTGGCGAGTCTTGACTATACATGTAGTATGT
>JALVAI010000036.1 GCA_027011235.1 Desulfobulbaceae bacterium | reverse complement strand
TCATTCAACTTGGCGGAACCCTGTCCGGTGAACATGGGATCGGCACCACCAAGGCCCCTTTTCTGCCGCTGGAAATCACCCCGGAAACCATTTCCCTGATGCGGAAGATCAAACACCTTTTTGACCCCAACAACATCCTTAATCCAGGAAAAATATTTCCGGATTGATTATTCCCTGATTCCCGGTTGACAGAAAATCACTTTCAGAATAAAATGTGATATTCAGACACTTATAAGTAGCAACCGGTCATTCATGGACCGAAAGACTGCGTAAACAGGTAGATGGGACATGCCATCAAAGAAAGGATGTGAATAAATCATGATAGAAGTTGAAGTCAGGGGTGATCTCGAGTACGCCATTCGGCAACTGAAAAAAAAGTTGCAGATAGACGGCATCAAGCGTGAACTCAAACGACGTGAATACTACGAAAAACCCAGCATAAAGAAACGGCGCAAGGCCGCGGAGGCCCTTCGCAAGCTTCGCAAATTCAACCGGATGCGGCGTCAATACTAAACGCGGCTTCCCTGATTTTGTCCTGCCGGTGTTCTGCGCCGGCAGGATATTTTCTCCCGTTCCCACTGAAATTCGGCAATATCGGCGCGGAACCGTCACGCTTCCAATATCAATGCACGCCCCGTCATCGATAGACGGTTACATTTCCCTTGCCCCGGGTATTACACCCCATGTCGGAATTCTCCTCTGCTCTTGATCTGTTTCTTCAATATCTCGTTGTTGAACGCCGACTTGCCGAAAACACCATCAAGGCGTATCATTCCGATCTGGAATTTTTTTTCGACTTTCTGCAGGAGCGGAATGTTACCACCCTCTCCCGCATTCAGCCCGAACATATCCGGGCTTTTTTCGTCAACTGTCACAAACGCGGCATCAGCACCAGAACCAACGGCCGCCGTCTGGCTGCCCTGCGCACTTTTTTTTCCTTCACGGCTGGCAGCGGCCTGACCGGCGAGGACCTGCTGGTAAATATCGCCGGACCGAAAATCGGCAAGGCCCTGCCAAAGGCTTTGAGTATCAATGAGGTGGACGCCCTGCTCTCCCTGCCGGCCCGGACGACTCCCCTTATTTTGCGTAACCATGCCATGCTGCACATGCTGTATGCAACCGGTATCAGGGTGTCGGAACTGGTCGAGCTGCCAGTGACCGCCTGCAATCTGAGCAGCTGTCACCTGCGGATTCTCGGCAAGGGAAGCAAGGAACGAATGGTACCGTTTAATGAAACAACAAGGGATACAATCGAGGAATATCTGCAGAGGGCGCGGCCGCTGATCCTGAAGGGAAGACAGTCACGGGTCCTGTTTGTCTCCAACCGGGGCCGTGCCATGAGCAGGGGACGTTTCTGGCAGATCATAAAGGAATGGGCACGGGCAGCCGGCATCAACCATCCGGTCAGCCCGCACATGCTCAGGCACTCGTTTGCCACTCATCTTCTTGCCGGGGGGGCGGATCTTCGGGCCGTGCAGATGATGCTTGGCCACTCCGATATCGCCACCACCCAGATATACACCCATGTGGACAGGTCACGCCTGAAATCCATCCATCAGCGTTTTCATCCCAGGGGATAAGCAACCACGTCCGACCGGGATTGCCTGTCCTCCCAATTGACACGGGACCGGCTCATCCATGTGGGAACAAATGAATAGGTAACACCTGAAAATTCGTCAATCCCCGTGGACTTGGGTAAAAGGCGAATGGGTGGTTGCGGCATGACGGCCAGGCTTGTGGATTTTTTTTTGCAGCGGCTGCATGTAGCGGGCAATACTCTGTTGCACCACCCCCATCTGCTGAATCTTTGTATTTGCCAGTCGCAGTCGCTCCACCAGCTCCGGATCGGTAGCCTTATTGGCCGCCAGATAATACCCCTTTTCATTCATCAGCAAGACCGGGACCACCTCATCCAGACAATGGCCGGTTTCAGCCAGGGCCCTTGCCATGGTAAATTCATTACCGGTAATCAGGTCGGCCCGGCCTTTCAGGAACACGCGCATCTGTTCCTGTTTGTTGCGGGTGACGATCAGCTCTCTGGCAGGTGACAGCCCCATATCCTTTAATTTCTTTGTCAAGGCATAACCAAGAATGACAACCGTTGTGTAGTTCTTGAGATCAGCCGGACTGGTGACCTTGATATCATTGCGAAAGGCAAAACGATACAGATAGGTCCGTTTATGGAGAATCGGCCCGATCCACTGGAAGAGCTTCTCGCGGTCCGGGGTCCGGTTAATCGTATAGACGAAGCTGCCGGGGGTATGCAGCACATTGATATAGGTCCGTTTCCAGGGATAAGACAGAATATAGGGCTGCAAACCCACCTGTTTGAAAATGGACCGAACAATGTCAGTGGCAATACCGACGATTTCACCATTTTCCGTGTAATGAACCGGTGCCAGTTCTTCCGTAAAAACAACGGGATCTCGCGATGCGGCAGACGCAGCTTCGGCGCCGGCAAAAAACAGCAATACGACCAGCACTATATATCGAACCATCTCCACCCCACCCATGAAAAGTTTCAAGCCACTGAAATTACATCACTCTATCACTAAAATAGAGGGAGGACAAGAAGAAGATATCGACGCAGGCCGATAAAATGGGACATTACGTAATTACCTGTGCAATCCAGGTTCTGTGAGGTGAGGCTCCTCCCATGGGCAGCTCTGTTCTCGACCGTGGTAACAAAACTTAGGCTGGTGGCAGGCAGCAAAAAACAGCGTAAAAAGACCCACAGACATATTGAAATATTTCAAGGAAGCCTTTTTACGTGGTAACGCGGCAGGTACGGTATTTTCACGCCTTGCAGCAGATCGCTTGTGAAATATGCAGGGTAGATTAGACGCTAAGCAAAGGGCCGGGAGCGCTCTGCTCCGCCAGCACCGGTTCCAGGCATTGGCGCATTCCGTTACACCCATGCCGGATAGCCTGGACAACCAGGTCCGGATGGTTGTTGGTTTCACTTAAATGGGCAAGAACAAGGGCCTGCAATGGACCGTCCCCAAGGCGGCGGACCAGGGAGGCGGCATCACCGTTGGCAAGATGGCCCATGTTTGAACGGACCCGCTGTTTGAGCGGCAGGGGATAGGGCCCGGCCTGTAACATCTCCGGATCATGGTTGGCCTCGAGAACCAGGCCATGGCAACGGCCCAGAAGATGTTCCATCAACTTTGTAATTTTGCCGGTATCCGTGCAGTAGCCCAGGCTCCGTCCCCCGCTTTGGATAACAAAACCCACCGGATCGGCGGTATCATGGGAGACGGCAAAGGGGTGGATTGCAAAGTCGGCGATCCGGAAGCCGGCACCGGTGGAAAATTCCCGAAATTCAAAAACCTTTCCCAGTTTTTTCTCAGAAGCGGCAAAGGTGGCGCTATTGGCATACACGGGCAGGTGATACCGGCGGGACAAAACACCTACGCCGGCAATATGATCATTATGCTCGTGGGTGACCAGGATTGCCTGCAACCGGTCCGGGGAACGGCCAATGATTGCCAGCCGCCTGGCAATCTCTTTGCCGGAAAAACCGGCATCGATGAGGATGCCGCCACCCTCTGTTTCCACATAGGTACTGTTTCCCCTGCTGCCGCTTCCCAGCACGCAGAATTTCACAATTTACTCCCGCAATCTGTTCAACCACAACTATACCTGCGCTCAGCGCCCGGTGTGTCCAAAACCGCCGCTTCCGCGCCGGGTAGCCCCAAGCTGGTTGACCGGACAAAGAATCATCCTGCAAACCGGCGCCAGCACCAGTTGCGCAATCCGGTCCCCGCGATGGACCAGGTAGGGGCTTGCGCCATGATTTATCAAACCGACCTTGATCTCGCCGCGGTAATCGGCATCAATGGTACCCGGCGAATTGATGACCGTGATTCCGTGTTTGACCGCCAGGCCGGAACGGGGCCGCACCTGCAGCTCAAAACCAGGGGGAATGGCCACTCCGAAACCGGTAGGAATCAAAACAATCCTGCCCGGCAGTATTTCAACCGGCTGCTCCACAGCCGCCCCGATATCCATGCCGGCTGCCTGGATTGTTGTATATTCCGGCAACCTGAGATCACGACACTGGTCCGGCTCCAACCAGCAGAAATCAACGGCTACTTCCTGTATATCATGATCCATAATCATTCCCGGTTAACCGGCGGCCCCGACCGGCGGGCCATGACAGCACAACAAAAAATGTTCT
>JALVAI010000035.1 GCA_027011235.1 Desulfobulbaceae bacterium | reverse complement strand
CAGGACGGTCAGGTCACGGTATCGATTATCAAGGATGCGGGCGATGATCCGGACGTGACCAACGGCGCCGAAATTATCGCCATTGTTGAGCAGGCAGCGCCACCAGCCGATGGTGATTCGTTGACTATTCTCGGTGGCCCGGGGGTGGGGCGGGTGACAAAACCAGGGCTGCCCGTAGCCGTGGGTGAGCCGGCGATCAATCCGGTACCACGGAAGATGATCCGGGCGGCGGTCGCCGAGGCGTTTGTAGAAGCCGGCATCGGAAACATTCTCCCTTTACAGGTGACCATCTGCGTTACCGATGGCGAGGTTCTGGCGGAAAAGACACTTAATTCCCGGCTTGGCATCCTGGGCGGCCTGTCCATTCTCGGCACCACCGGTATTGTCCGGCCGGTCTCGGCCAGGGCCTGGACCGATACCATTGACGCATCCATGAAGGTGGCCCGGGCAGCGGGACTTTCCGAGGTCATTCTCTCCACCGGCCGGACCTCGGAGGCGGCTGTCCAGAAACAGCTGCGCCTGCCGGAAGAGGCGCAGGTGATGATGGGCGATTATCTTGCCTATGGGCTGAAGGCGGCCCGGCGGCATGGATTTGTTAAGATTTATCTCGCCGGCATGTGGGCCAAGATCCTTAAATGCGCCCTTGGTATTCCCCAGACCCATGTCCGGCACGGAGCGCTGGAGATGGCCCAGGCGGCCGACCTGCTTCATGAACTCGGCCTTGATCGGGCCCTTGCCGATGAACTTGCCAGTGCCAATACGGCCCGGGAGATCTACCAGCGTCTTACAGAGGCGGGCCGGGAAGAGTTGATCACCGCTGTCTGCCTGCGGGCAAAAGAGTATGCGGTCAGGAGATCGGGCCTGGTAGTGGAGGTCTTTCTGGTTACATCCGAGGACGGGGTGGTAGTCCATGTCTGAAATTTTTGTCCACGGGGTCAGCGGCGAGACCCTGTCCGAAGCCTGTCTGCAACAACTAACCGGTTGCGTGGCCGTGGTGGTCTCAAAACGCTTTGCCCCCTTGCTGCCGGCTGATGCTCCCCGCAGGATCGCCATTGCCCCGGTGGACGCAATGCTTGCCCAGGTGGCCGAGAGTCTGAAGACCGGTGATGTGACGGTCCTGGCCTCGGGGGACCCGCTTTTTTTCGGGATCGGTCGGCGACTTGTTGATCGGTTCGGTACCGGCGGTATCACCTTTTTTCCGGCGGTATCGGCAATGCAGCTCGCCTGCGCCCGGTTCAAGCTGCCCTGGGATGACCTGCCCTTTCTCTCCCTGCACGGCCGCACCACAGATGATCTTGCCGACAGCATTCTGCCGCATGAAAAGGTGATGCTTTTTACCGATCATCGCAACTCGCCTGACAGGATCGCCGCTGCCCTGTTGCAGACCCTGCGCCAATATGGAGATGAGAGACGACAGGAGAAAATCCGTGTCCAGGTGGCGGAAAATCTGGGCACCGCTGGAGAAAGGCTGACCCGCGGCAGCCTGGAGGACATCGCCCGGACCCGGTTTGGCCCCCTGAACATGATGCTGGTTGAACAGGAGCTGCCACCGGCTGACCAGCCGCTGTTCGGGCTGCGGGAACAGGAGATAGCGCACAGCCGCGGCCTGATCACCAAGGATGAGGTGCGGGCGGTCATCCTCCACAGCCTGCGTCTACCCCGGCGGGGTGTCTTTTGGGACGTGGGCGGCGGCTCCGGCTCCATATCCCTGGAGGCGGCTGGAATGGCTCCTGGACTGGTTATCTATACCATAGAAAAGAAGCAGGAAGGCCAGGGCAATATTCGGCAAAATATTGTCCGCTCCAATCGCTGGTCCATCAACCTTGTTGCAGGTGAGGCCCCGGATGTTCTGTCACCTCTACCTGATCCTGACCGCATATTTATCGGCGGCTCGGGCGGCAGGCTGCCGGAGATCATTACCGGTTGCGCCGCCCGTCTGAAACCAGGTGGAATAATGGTGGCAAGCGCGGTGCTGGCCTCCACCGCCCAACAGGCCCCGCGGCTGATGCAGGAAAACGGGCTGGCTGTGCGGTGTACGACCCTGCAGGTCAGCCGCCGCCAGGACTGCGGAGAAACCATGCGCCAACTCAACCCGATCACACTTGTTATCGGCAGTAAAAATAATATTGGAAGACAATGACAACTAATAGTCAACCGGGAAGGCTGTATCTGGTGGGTGTCGGACCGGGTGATCCGGAACTGATGACCTGCAAGGCCGCCCGCATTCTGGACCAGACCGGGATTTGGGTTGCGCCCAAGGCCAAGAAAAACGGCAACAGCAGTGCTCTGCAAATTGCCGCCGCCCAGGTAGGCATGGCGGAAAAAACCGTGCTGGAACTCTGTTTCCCCATGGTAAAGGTGCATCTTGGCGGCAGACAGGCGGATGAGGTTGTTCAGGCCTGGCGGGAGGCTGCGGCCGTGGTCTGGGGCCATCTTGAGCGGGGCGAGGATGTCGCCTTTCCCACCCTCGGCGATCCGGCCCTCTACTCGACGGCCTTTTACCTGCTTGATACCATGCAGAGTCGGCATCCCGAAGTCAGGGTGACGATCATACCCGGTATTACCGCCATGGCCGCCTGCTCGGCCCGGGTATGCAGCCCGCTCGGCCTTGGCGATGACGTGGTGTCCATTGTGCCGGCCGCCTTTGACGATGATCGCCTGCGCACGATTTTAACCACCTTTGACGCGGTCATTTTGATGAAGGTGTTTCGGAAGATGGCAAGGATCATTGCCCTGCTCGATGAACTCGGCCTGACTGACAAGGCGGTTCTGATCGAGCGCTGCGGCATGGATGACCAGAGAATCTATACCGATATCCGGGAGACCCTTGACCGGGACCTGCATTATTTTTCTACACTGTTGATCAGAAAAAGGGGTATAACAGGATGAACAAACCATGCTTCCCGGTTACATTTCTCGGGGCCGGGCCGGGCGATCCGGAGCTGATAACCGTGAAGGGGCGCCGCCTGCTCGATGGGGCCGATGTGATCGTTTATGCCGGCTCCCTGGTTAATCCGGCCCTGCTTGAAGGGGTACGGGCAAAAATTTATGATTCCGCCGGGATGGATCTGGACGGGATCATGGCGGTCATGGTGGAGGCGGTCCGGGCCGGAAAAAAGGTAATCCGGCTGCACACCGGTGATCCCGCCATCTATGGGGCCATCCGTGAGCAGATGCAGCGGCTTGACCGGGAAAATATAGGTTATGAGGTGGTGCCCGGTGTCAGCTCGGCCCTGGCGGCCGCGGCCGCGGTCAAGGCGGAGCTGACCGTGCCGGAACTGACCCAGACTGTTATCTTTACCCGGCAGGCCGGGCGTACCCCGGTCCCGGAACGGGAATCGCTTTCCAATCTTGCCGCGATACAGGCCTCCATGTGCATTTTCCTCTCCGTCTCCATGATGGAGAAAGTGGTCGGCGAGTTGCTTGCAGGCGGCTATCCGCCGGCAACCCCGGTGGCGGTGGTGGAAAAGGCAACCTGGCCGCAGGAGCGAATTGTCCGGGGAACGCTTGCTGATATTGGCGGGCGGGTCCAGGCCTCGGCCATCCGCAAAACAGCGATGATTCTGGTCGGCCAGGCCCTGGCCGGGAACGACAACGCAGTATCAAGGTTGTATGATGCCGGCTTCAGTCATGAATATCGATCGGGGGCATAATTGATCATGAAAAATATGCTGTCCTGGCGCCTGGTTGTCCTGGCGCTGTTTATCCTGTTACTTGTACCTGGTCCGTCATCCGCCAGGGAAATCGACGGCGTCCGGCTGCCGGATGCGCTCACCCTTGCCGGAACCCGCCTTGTATTAAACGGTGCCGGTATCCGGACCAAATTTTTTTTCCATGTCTATGCGGGCGGCCTCTATCTGCAGACGCCAACCCATGACCCGGAGGCCATTATCGCCGGTGACGCGCCGATGCTGGTTCGGATGCACTTTATCTATGATGGCGTTTCACCCAAGCAGATGCAAAACGGCTGGCAGAAGGGATTCAGGAGACTGGCGCCCCAGGCCGGTAAGGAACTGCAGGCGGCCATGCGCCGCTTTACAGGGCTTTTTTCGGTGACGGTGAAGAAAGATGACGTCTATGATTTTGGTTGGATTCCCGGCAAGGGGCTGGAGGTCCGTTTAAATGACAAGGTGCTGGATGTGATAGATAGTTTTGCTCTGAAAAAAGTCCTGTATCGTATCTGGTTTGGCA
>JALVAI010000034.1 GCA_027011235.1 Desulfobulbaceae bacterium | reverse complement strand
ATCCTGGGCTTCGTAACAACGGGCCGCTACTTCGGAGCTGGTCTGGATAAGCTGGCGAAGTATTGATTTTTTTCTAATTATTTCAGCAAGATGAACTAGGGGGGCAGAAAAGGGAATCAGGTCGGTCAGGGAGGCAAGATAGGCGCCGCCGCCGACTTCATCGAGTTTGTTCCGGCTTGCCAGCAGGTCGGTGACCGTAATCAGGTCATGGGGTTCCCGCCGTTCAAAGAGGTCGAGCATGGCCCGGAAAATGGTCTTGTGCGCATCCCGGTAAAAATCCTCTGGCGAGAGTATTTCCGCCACCTTGAGGATAGAATGTTCCTGCAGGAGAATGGTGCCGAGAACGGTCTGTTCGGCATCGATATTCTGTGGAGGAACAAGACCGCTATTTGCCGGGTGTGTGGAAATTGCTTGCTGTTGCATGGTGAGTCAACATACAACGAAACCTGGGGAATGAAAAGAATAATGACCGTAAAAAAACGGTCAGGCTGTGCGGGTCCGGAAGAGAAAAAATCTTGATGAATGCAGCCTGACCAGACTGTCAGGCTGCACTGTGAAGACAGATTGTCGGGACATGGGGGCAACCGCGATCAAGGCGCTCCCTAAAAGAAGATTAGATCAGCTCTCTTCCTCTTCTGCTGTTTCTTCCGTGGCATCAGCTCCTTCAGGAACAACCAGTACCGTGAGCCGGGAGATAACCTGGTAACCGGCCTTGACGTTGACGATGGTTTCACCGATGGACTTGATGGGCTCGGCAAGAAGGATGGAACGACGATCAACAACAATGCCGACCTTTTCCAGGGCCTCGGCAATGTCCTTGCTGCCGACAGAGCCAAAAAGTCTGTCCTCCTCTCCCACTTTCCGGCTTAGAGTGACAGTGGTTTTTTCAAGTTTTTCAGCGAGCTGTTCGGCATTTTTCTGTTCAGCTTCACGCCGGGCGGCAATGGCCTGCTGTTCCCTTTTCAATCGTGCCAAAGAGGCCTTGTTGACCGGGACAGCCTTTTGCTGGGGAATAAGATAGTTTCGTGCATATCCCGGTTTGACATTGACAATATCACCTTCCATGCCGAGTGTGTCGATGGTTTCCTTTAAAATGACTTCCATGAATAGTTCCTCGTGTTGTATTCATAATCGGCAGGGCCGATTAAACGCATTGTAATGACCGCCAGATATCTATTTCCTGCTGGTGGTTTTGGCTATGTCTGTCCGGGCTGCTCCATCTTCTGTTCAGGAGAAAACCACCAACCCCTCATGGCTTAGGGTATTTCCCGACTTTCGGGTTCAGGCCTGAGGTTGAACCAGATATCTCCGATTCCAAGCAGGGAAAGCAGTATCAGGCCATAGCTCTGAATAACCAGTATCCCGTAAAGTATGATCCTGAAGTATCCAGGCACCTTTAGTCTGTCCAACAGGTGCAGAAAGACCGCCAGCCCCTGAAAGAAATAGACAACACCGCTGATAATAAGGGCGTTGAGCGATATGATCTTCCATGGGCCGGGACCGAAAATGTAACAGGCCGCGGCACAGATCGGCAGCCAGATCAGGTGCTCCGGCAGTTTCCAGGTCGAATAGGGTGGCCATGGTGCCTGATCAGGATCCGTTTTCAGCAGTAATGCGTTCCACAGTACCTGGTTCATCCATACAGTTACCAGGAGTATGCTGATCAGCATAGCTGGCAGTATCTGCGGTATGACCACCCGCATGCTCTCCAATACCCTGTCAAGCTCAGCCTGCATGTCAGCCGGTGCGTCAACGCTTGTCCGATACATGTCACCGGCGCTGACGATGGCGGCATCTATCATTGCTTTCAGGTGTTGGTACGGGTGCGTGCCGGTTACCTGTGCATACAGCAACCAGCAGAGCGTCAGGCAACCGGCGATGACGGCAAGTCCGCAGGCGGCCGCCTGGGCCGGACTCTGTTTCCTTTGTCCGCTCAGAAACAGGCTGTACCCCAGGGCCGCAAGTGGCAAAAGGGCAACAAATATCGGCAACCGGCCAGTGAAAAACGCCAGTATTCCCGCAGGTAACAGAGCTGCCAGAATAGTGACGCCTTTTTCTTTACTCCATCCCTGTCGGCTGCAGATATAGGCAACGGGAACGGCCAGGATACCAGTCATCCAGACAAACAGGGGCGGCAGTAGTATGGGTATTGAGTAGAAGACAGACAGGGCAAAAACAGGCCGTGACCGCAGGATCGAACGGTTCAATGGCGTGTTTTCTGCCATCTCCCTGCAACTACGAATTTAAAACTGTGTCGGCCCGGTGTAGGGCAGCAGGGCCAGGTGGCGAGCCCTTTTAATGGCCTCGGTTACCTGCCGCTGGTGTTTTGCACAGGTACCATAAATACGTTTTGGAATTATCTTGCCCCGTTCTGTAACAAAGTTACGCAGCGTTTTGGGATTTTTGTAGTCTATAACTAGTTCCTTATCGGTACAAAAACGGCAAACCCGCCGTCTGTAAAACATCTTTTTTGGTGGTGCCATTTGCCTTGCTCCTTAAACATTTAACCGAAAACAGCCAGCGTAGCTGTGTCATTTCGGGTTATTTTAATCATTGTTTGTGGCTGTGGCCTGAGAATATGGTCCAGCCATACTGGTTATTCGTCGGTTGATTGTTCTGCAGATGAAGACTTTGCTTCAGCGGTTTCAGCTGCTGCAGTGGCTGGTTTTTTCTCGGCCTCAGCTGTATCACCGCTCTCTTCCTCGCCGGTCTGTTGCGCCTCCTGTTCAGCCCTGGCGGCAAAATCCTCTTTCTCCCGGCTGATGCCCTCGGCATCAATGGAATCGGCAAGTTTTATGGTGAGAAAACGCAGAACCCGATCATCGATACGAAATATTCGTTCAAGTTCGGCAATGGTCGTGCCGGGTGCGGCATAGTTGAGACAGACATAATAGCCCTGCACCTCTTTATTGATTTCGTAAGCGAGTCGTTTGATTCCCCAGCGGTCGGTATCAATGATGACGCCGCCGTCATCGGTGATGATGGAGCAGGTGCGCTCTATGATTTCAGTGAATTGATCTTCTCCCAGATTTGGGCGAAGGATAAAGGTGGTTTCGTATTGACGCATGATTCCTCCCCGTGGTCAAAGTGGCCCTCGCTTCAAACTTTGCAGGTGAGAGCGAGAAGGTTATTGTAAAAAAAGCTTAACCTGTAAAAATACCATTCGTCCTGGTTGTGTCAAGAATAAAAAACAATAGTCTCCTAAAAAAAACTCTGTCGATGGTCTGCTGTCCGGTGATGATCTATTTTCAGATCGGGATTGTTCAACACTGACAACCGCCATGAATAGCTAACGTGGTAATCCCTGATGACCTGGCGGATAAACAGGTGCTGCTGTCCACGATGGGAAAATGTTCACCAGTGGTTTCCAGGTACAGTTCTCTCCCTCTTTTCCCTTGCAACTTCTCGCCACCTTGGTAAAATTCTCGGTTTTACCGTCCGGCCGCATGCTGCGGCATAATTTTTCTACGGGATGGGGAAAGGCCCCCACTACGCAAAAAAATATCAGTTGGATGGCTTTACCATGATATTTCGGCTGTCCGGATGGGCAGAGATTATTTTTTCAAACCAGCACTGATGAGCAATACTATGGACTATCGGGACACCTTGAATCTTCCCAGAACCAAGTTCAAAATGAAGGCCAACCTGACCCAGAAGGAGCCCATGTACCTGCAGCGATGGGACCGGGAAGACCTGTACCATAAACTGCAAAAGGCAACCAGGGGACGGCCCCGCTATATACTGCACGATGGTCCCCCTTATGCCAACGGCAATATTCACCTTGGCACTGCCTTTAACAAGGTCCTCAAGGATATAATCCTGCGCTCCCGCAGGATGGCCGGTTTCGATGCCCCCTATATCCCGGGTTGGGACTGCCATGGCCTGCCCATCGAGCACAATGTGGACAAGGAGCTGGGAGAGAAGAAAAACAGCATTCCTCTGCTGGCCAAACGCGGCGCCTGCCGCAAGTATGCCGAGAAATGGATCAAGACCCAGAAGAAACAGTTTAAACGGCTCGGTGTTCTTGGTGACTGGGACGATCCCTACCTGACCATGAACCTGCAGTATGAGGCCGATATCGCGGCTGAATTTAACAAGTTTCTTCTCTCCGGCTCCGTGGTGCGCTCACGAAAACCGGTGTACTGGTGTTCCACCTGCAATACCGCCCTGGCCGAAGCAGAGGTAGATTACGG
>JALVAI010000033.1 GCA_027011235.1 Desulfobulbaceae bacterium | reverse complement strand
GCCGTCGCCGGTGGCTCGGGTTCGGGAAAAACGTCCATCCTCAAGCTGACCAATGGACTTTATACCCCCCAGATGGGCGCTATCCTCATCGACGGTCTTGATATCAGGCAGCGGGACCCGGTGGAACTGCGGAAGAACATTTCCTATGTGCCTCAGCTCATTGAACTTTTTCACGGCACCATTGAAAAAAATCTGCGCATGGTCAAGCCGGATGCAACCGATGATGAGCTGATGGAGGCGATTACCTGGGCCGGGGCCATGGAAGAAATTCGCGCTTTGCCCAAGGGACTCAATACCTTTATCGGCGATTACCGATCCGAACAGCTCTCGTCGATCTTTGCCTTTCAATTAAATCTTGCCCGAGGATATCTGCGTGACGCTCCAATCATGCTCTTTGACGAGTTCCCCTCGGCGATCATCAACGGTAAAGCCGGTGAACTGTTTCGCGAGTATCTGCAGAAAATGAAGGGAAAGCGCACCCTGATTTTTGTCACCGACCGCAAGGCCGATGTTTTGCTGGCCGACCGGCTGATTTATTTGACCGGTACCGGTCAGGTACTGGCCGGTCAGCCCGATGAGTTGCTGAGGGCTTTGCAGGGATAGCCATGAACATATTACCGAACATGCTGAAATGATCATTGCAGATGAAACAGTCTATTCCCGTTACAGGCATGCTATAACCAGGCAGGGACACCATGGTACGAAATAATAGAGAAAAAACAGAACAGCTGCGGATTCTTTCGCAGTCGGTGATGCTGGAAGAGGCCCGGACGCCGTACCTCATCCGAACCACCATGCTGATTATCTGTCTGGCCTTTTTTATTTTTGTCGGCTGGACGGCCTGCACGAAGATCAAGGAAATGGCAAGAACAACCGGCGCCATTGTTCCGTCTTCCTATGTCCAGTCCATCCAGCATCTTGAAGGCGGCATCGTTAAGGAGATCCTTGTCCGCGATGATGATGCGGTCAAAAAAGGGCAGGTCCTGCTGCGGCTGGCAGGTGAGGATGTTCGCAGCGATTACAGCCGGGTCATGACGAAATTGCGCCTGCTTAAGTTGCGGGCTGCCAGGCTGCGCGCCTTTATAAGTGGCGATCGGGACGAGTTTGATCGCCTCAATAAAGAGTACGGCAAGGTGAGTTCAACCGAAAATGACATCCTGGCGTCAATGTTTGATTCGCTCAAAAGGGAACAGGAAATTCTCAAGCAGCAGTTGATTCAGAAGAAAGAACAGAAAAAACTGCTTGAACAGGAACTGGCCACAGCCCGAAAGGCCCTGCAGATTGCCCGCACTGCCTTTAAAACCCAGGACAAACTGTATAAGGAACGATTGGTTTCCGAAACCACCTACCTGGCGGTTGTCCGGGAAATGAACCAGCAGCAGGGCCAGGTGAACTCACTGCAGATCAAGATAAATCAGGCCCAGGACGCAATCAGTGAATACAAGTGGCGGCTGCAGTCCATTGTCACCGAGGCCAGGAACAAGGCCCTGGAGCAGCTTGGCAGCCTTGAAAGCGAACTGGCGGAAACCAGGGAAATTAAAGAAAAACTCGAGCGACGGATTGCGCGGCTGGATATACGCTCGCCCGTGGATGGATTGGTCAAGGGCCTTGAGATTCACACAGTCGGCGGTGTTATCGCTCCGGGCAGACAGTTGATGGAGATTGTTCCGGCCGGTAGTGATCTTTTGGCGGAGATTAAAATTTCACCCAACGATATAGGACATATCAAGGTTGGTTTTCCTGCTATTGTCAAAATAACCTCGTATGATTTTTCCAGGTACGGATCGATAAACGGTACCGTCACCGGTCTGTCTGCCACCACCTTTGCTGACCAGCGCGGGCATCCATTTTACAAGGGCATGATTACACTGGAAAAAAATTATGTTGGCAATGATCCCCAACAAAACCTGATCTTGCCGGGCATGATTGTCAATGCGGATATCATTACCGGTGAAAAGAGTCTGTTGTCCTATTTTCTCAAACCGATTTACAAGGCTCTGAATTCGGCATTTATTGAACGATAAAAACAAAAAAATACGGAAAAATAATGAGTTCGACGAGTAGCGCTGCCATCGGTCATGGTATGCATATGAAAAAGACTTCCATCCTGGTCGTGGATGATAATCCAACGACCCTGCATCTTCTCGCTCGTATTCTGGAAGAAGAGGGATATGAAATCACCTGCGCCACCAATGGCCTTGAGGCCATGAATGAGCTGCGAAGCCGGGTGGATAATTTTGATGTTATTGTCCTTGACCGGATGATGCCGGTTATGGATGGCATGGAGATGACAAGAAAAATACTTGCCGACAGTGATCTTAAACATATCCCCATTATCATGCAGACAGCCGCCGATCAACCGGAGCAGATCAGCGAAGGTATCAAAGCGGGTGTCTTTTACTATCTGACCAAACCCATTGAACGGAAAACCCTGCTTTCCGTTGTCTCTTCTGCTGTCAAAGAAGTTGAACAACGACGGGTGCTCCGGGCCGAAATGCTTCGTCACCGGATGAGTTTTGGTTTAATCCAGGTGTTAAAGGGAAGCTGCCGGACCCTTGACGAGGCCGAAAGCCTGGCTTCCTTTCTTGCCAACTGTTTTCCCGATCCGGACCGGGCCCTGACCGGTATCTCGGAGATACTGATCAACGGAGTGGAACATGGGAATCTCGGCATCAGTTATGATGAAAAGACGCGTTTGATGGACGAAAATAAATGGAGAGAAGAGGTGACGCGCCGTTTGGATCTTCCTGAATTTAAAGATAAAAAGGTTACCGTGATCTTTGAAAAGAAGGAAAATACCTATTATCTGCAGGTCACAGACCAGGGCAAGGGATTCAACTGGAAATCCTTTCTTGAATTCGATCCGTCCCGGGCCTCTCATAATCATGGCCGCGGCATTGCCATGGCCAATATGATCGCCTTTGACCGGCTGGTTTACAATGATCAGGGCAATCAGGTCACCGCGGTTATGGAAGTCAAACCCGAAGCGCCGGAAATAGACACGTACTGGGGCTGACCATCCGGTCATTGGTCCAGGGCCGATGCCTGTTATCGGCGGTAATTTCCATTTTGTAATAAGAAATACCTTCATGGATTCCAGTAACGACCCTTTTCGGCAAATCTTGTAAAACTCCCTGATTTAACTACAAAAAAAATCTAGTTTGTTTTGGCCTGGCTTTTGCTTTGTTTTTAGTAGATTACTGGAAGTAGGGGTGATGGGATAATTTTTTCCGTCACCCCTAAACGTTGCAAGCAGCCAAACCCATCGTGAGGTGGGGACGGAAAGCCACGGGTCCACAGGTGGGACAGCCGGGTTGCCAGCTGACAGGGGCAATCCGGTTTTTTTATGGAGCCGGAAAAAGGGATCAACAAGGGGCAGGCTATGGCAAAAAAGACGGAAAATGTAGCAGACAGTAAACTTCAGGAGAGCTGGTTTGATTTCATTCCGGAAGAGGAAAGGGATGAGTTAAAGGCCAAACAATGGCAGACCGAATATCGGGCCACCGATGATGAGTCAGCCTATGGCAATCTGCATTACGGAACGGAAACCGAGCGGGACAATCTGCAGGACAGGAACCGTCAGCCGGATATGAAATATATCCAACCGGATCTTGACCTGCCGACAGACAGTCTGTCCACGGATGAGACGACCCTGCATCGGACAGAGACAGCTGATTCCTCGATAGCCGAAATACCTGATCGCCCACTGTCCGGCCAGGGACAGGCCCTTTCCGCCGAGGCCCTTTCAAGCGGTGATGCCTCCCCGCTGTCGGTTGATATCCCAGACGTTGACCATGGTACAACCAAATCGGCGACAATTTCCGAAACGGAAGTATCGGCAGCCATCCCCGAAGTCCACCGGGCCAGAGCAGAGTCTGCAACCACTGTTGATGCCAATGTGGCAAGAGAGTTGCCGACTAAGACCGGTAGTCCAGTGGGCAGGGAAGTCGCCACCCACCACCCACCAACAACGCCGGCAGATAACATCGACCCCGGTCATGGCCCAACAGTGGAGCAGGTCAATCATGATCCGGTTGCTGTTGATGATGCCGGTGGCACAGGTGAAAATAGTGCCATTACCCTTGATGTGCTGGCAAATGATACGGATGAAGATGGTGATCCCTTGCATATCACGTCCGCATTCGTGCAGAACCATCACGGTACAGTCACCATCGACAGCGGAAGCCTTACCTTTG
>JALVAI010000032.1 GCA_027011235.1 Desulfobulbaceae bacterium | reverse complement strand
AAGACCGGCTGCTGCCCTGCCAAGGGGACCACTGACATAGATACTATCACCTGCCCGGGCACCATGACGGTAAAGCACCTGCTCTGCCGCCATCTCCCCGATCACGCACAGGCTCATGGTGACTCCCCCCGGGCTTGCAACCGTATCGCCGCCGATAAGCGTGCAGCCATAGTGGCTGCAGGCCTTGGCAACACCATCACTTAACAAAAGGACCCATTTTTCATCAAAACCGACCGGCAGGCCAAGGGAAAATAACAAGAATCGCGGCTCTCCTCCCATGGCGGCTATATCGCTTACATTTACGGAAACAGCCTTTTTTCCCAACAGTTCAGGTGGATGAAAACTCCGATCAAAGTGGACCGATTCAACCAGGGTATCGATGGAATACAACAGCACCTCGTTGTCATCTTTGCGCGTTACAGCGCAATCATCGCCTATGCCGCACAGCGGGGAGGGACTGTCGGTAGCAGAGGCACGGGCCTGGATGGCGGCAATAAGATCTCTTTCTTTCATGGATGACAAAACTCCTCGGGATAATGACGGGGAAGATAACGGCCGAGGTATTGGTGAATTTCATCCACGTCCCGACAACCGAGTATCCTGTTGCCAAGGGCCGCCAGTTCCTGATAGCGTGATCCTCGCAACAGGCGCCTGACATGGGGGATAGCAGAAGGACGCATGGAGAGTTCATCAAGGCCAAGTCCGAGCAGAACCGCCGCGCACATCGGATCACCCGCCATCTCGCCACACATGGCAACTTCTATGCCCTGCTGATGGCCGGCATCAACGGTCTGTTTTATCATCCGCAGCACAGCGGGATGAAGGGGTTCATACATATGGGCCACGTATTGATTACCCCGGTCAATGGCCAGGGAATACTGGATCAGATCATTGGTGCCGATACTGAAAAAATCAACCTCAGTGGCAAGGGAGTCGGCAAGAATGACGGCGCTGGGCACCTCGATCATGATCCCTACCTCAACCCGGTCATCATATGGAATTGTTTCCCGCTCAAGTTCACGAGCCGCCTGGGCACAGATGGCTTTGACAGCCAACACCTCCGAAGGAGAGGAAATCATGGGCAGCAGTATACGCAGCCGACCATGGACAGAGGCCCTGAGCAGGGCACGCAGCTGGCGGATGAACAGGGCCGGTTCCCGCAGGGAATAGCGGATGGAACGGAGGCCAAGGGCGGGATTGCGCTCGAGATCAAGCCGGGGGCCGGTATGGGGAAGACGGTTGCTGAATTTATCACCGCCCACATCAAGGGTGCGGATGGTCACCGGCTTTGGCGCCAAGGCCGCAACCATTTTGCCGTAAATGTGGGCAAGCATCTCCTCGTCGGGCAGGGAGGAGCGGGAAAAAAAGTCAAATTCGCTTCTGAAAAGACCGACCCCTTCGCCACCATGATGCTGGATGGCCGCTATTTCAGCGGGCATTTCAATGTTGCCGGCAAGACGGACCCGATGCCCATCCAGGGTCTCGGAACTCAAATCAGCATAACGGGCAAGGTCTCGGCTGGAACACCGGTGTTGCCGGTCATATTCCCGATACTGGTTGAGCTGGTCCGGAGTCGGATGCAGGCAGACGCGACCGGAAAATCCGTCCAGGATTACCCGGTCACCGGAACCGCAGATACAGGTAATGTCCTTGGCGCCGACAATGGCAGGGATGCCAAGAGACCTGGCCACAATAGCGGTATGGGAGGTTATCCCGCCTTCCTCGGTGATAAAGCCGAGAACGGTATCAGCCCGCATGTGCAGGATATCTTCAGGAGAAAAATCGTGGCCGATGACAATAACCTTTGCCCTGTCATCACTGAGGATCTCATCTGCTCTGCCAGAGAGCACACCGAATATCCGGTCGGCAACATGCTTGACATCCATATACCGCTGCTTGATATAGGGATCATCAATGGCATCAAATTTCTTTTTAACCAGACCAAGTGCCGTAGCCAGGGCCCACTGGGCGTTGATATGGTGGCTGCGAATAATTTCCACAGTCCGATCAAGGATCATCCGGTCCTTGAGCATGAGCAGATGAGAATCAATAATGGAAAGGGCATCGGAGAGATCATCGGCCAGGCTGGATCGCAGCTGCCGCAGTTCCTGTTCCGCCGTGGTGACCGCCTCCCGGAACCTCCGGATTTCATTATCGATCCGATCCGGTGTCAGCCTGCGCCAGGCAACGCTGCCAGTCCTGCGTCTGAATACCCGGGCCGGCGCGATAACAATACCAGGAGAGGCGCCGATACCAAAGATGATCTGCGGCTCTTCGCAGGAGAGCTTTGCCTCGAGATCGGTATCAACCTTCCTGTTGCTTTCCTGGTCAACCATTGATTTCCGTCCCGGTCAACAGCTCACGAACAGCGGCCAGGGCCCTTGTCGCCTCCGGTCCCCTGACCAGCACTTCCACATGGCTGCCCCTGACCAGAGACAGGGACAGAACATCGAGAATATTACGGCAATCAGCAGTTCTTCCCCCAAAAACAATTTCTATCTCCACGTTGTCCGCCTCTGCAATTGCCGCCAGGCCAGTGGCCACCCTGGCATGGACACCGCAATGATTGCGGACCACCATTTCTTCCCGGACAACCATTACTTGACGACCCGTAGGCCCGGACCTTTTTTCCCAGGGGCGGCATCATTATTTGACGCGGGAAACTCGGAATCGGCCTTGCCCTTGCCGGACCCCATGATGCGGACCGGGGCCATAAATCGTTTATCCCCGCCCATGGTAAAAATTTCCCGACCGCACATCTGTTCGGTCCGTAACGTCCAGGTAACCGCTTGCAGCGGCACTGTCAGCATGCGCATACTGACATGCCACCAGGGATCTTTTCTGGTTGGATCGCGAACAATGTCGGTAATGACCGCATACACCAGCATCTGAGGATTTTCAGCGGCAATCAGGACAATATCGCCTGTATCAATGTCCTTTTTAAACTCGACCAGCTTTTTCAGCTCGGCAACCAATTTTTCCATTTCAGCTCCATATTATCCTGCGTTTTCAACATATTCTGCAATATACACCGGGTGCCCTCTCCGCCCTTACTCAGTACGGACAAGAAGCCTTGCCGTCAGATCCAGTTCTTCCGATTTGGTCCGGCCAATGACAAAACCGGCTTTGAACATGGTCAGGTCATCAAAAAACGGAAGGGCCAGGTAATCAAGCAGCATTTTACCTCTTTCACCACCAATGCCATCCCGGACAGCAATAAAGGCACCAAGCCAACGAGCCGCTTCCTTAAGACTTCTCGCCATCGGCGCCATCCTGGAAAAACAAAGCAGATTTGCCGGTTTCTCATTATCAAAAGCGACCCGGATGAAATCAGGGTCTTTGATCAGCAAAGCGCTGGGCGTAAGCAGGTCAGCCACCAGGTCATGACCGTCAATGAAGAAAAGATCATGATCAGACAGTCCCAAGGTGGGCTGCATCAAACCTCCGGCGGCAAGGATGGACACAACATCCACACCACCAATTCTCTCACGTCGATGCGGCAGTTGGCCGACAAATTTTTCCAGCAATTCCCGAACAACGATTTTATCCGCCAATGCTATCCGCAGGCACAGCCTGGGAATGGGGAAAAAACCAGATGTTTTAAACTCTTTAACAACAACAGTGAAACGGTGCCCGAAAAGAGCAAGGAACCTTTCCATATCCATGCCCGTGTACCTGCGGATGGTTCTGTCGACACGCCCGGCCCTTTTCAGTTCCCTGTCAACGCGCTCATGGCCCCTCGTCCGCCACCAGGCGGGTAAATCAAGCCAGTTTGATCGCAGATAGAGCTGCAGATGAGCAGTCGTCCGTGCCAGCTCCCGGTCAACCGCGGGAGGACGGCCAGCAAGCCGTTTCAGCAAGGGAGGCAGTGATTTTTGGTCAAAATGAAGAAGCAGTCTCACCTGATGGACCTTTTTTTCCCGGCGATGATACCAGGCAAGACGGCGCAGGCCATTGGCCGCAAGACGTTGCAAAACAGTGTGCAATGTCTGGATTATTTTTTCATGTCCTGATGCTTGGTGTACAATTTTGGCAGCAAGTAACTCCGGGTCAAGATAACAGAAAAAATCCGCTGTTCCTTTTACCTGCCGCCTGAACCGCATAAAATCCAGATTTTCCCTGATTGTCCCGCTGCCACCCTTCAGCCCGGTCATCAGCAGGTCCAGGCTCTGCCTGATCGGCGCCGGATCTACGGCG
>JALVAI010000031.1 GCA_027011235.1 Desulfobulbaceae bacterium | reverse complement strand
AATCTACGGCACCCCTGACCACTTACAGGTTTAAGGTATATGAAAACACATCGTTACAAATCCTGTGATCAGTTACATCGAGGCAGCTTGCTAAAATCATATTTTTTCAATTTAATTTTCTCAGAGTCGGTGCTTACTGTTTTTTAGGACAAAACTATAAAGTAAGTGTCTTAGGCAAGCTGTGTTTGTAACCAAAAAAACGTAGAGCTGTATTCTGCCATAAAACATGAAATCCACTCATATAGGTAACGATATATATTATTTATTTTTTTCCAAGAAGCAACTGAATAATAGGAATAAAGCCTGGCTGTCCTTGCAGGGGCACATAGGATGAGTCACGATAACCACTGTCTGCTGAGCTATACCCACTGCAACCGCTTTCATTACATCCACGCAGGCGATAATAATACGTTACCATATCTGCGATAGTTGTATCCATTATTTTTCTCGCCGCTCCTTGATAAATTTCGACACAATTATCAAGTCCCCGATCAGTACAACGAACTATCAGGTAAATATCAACACCGCCTGTGGCATTCCAATTGACTTGCACATGATCGGGATACGTACCATCACTTGCTGATGGAGCGGCAGGGATTGAGGGAATTGCCTCCGGATTGGAGTCGCCTCTGCCAAAATCCTGGGTCCAGTATCGATGATAATGGGAATTTTCAACAAATGCATAACCGATTCCAATATCGACAAAATCCTGGCTGAGTATATTGTCTCTGTGGCCGGCGCTTCCCATCCAGCCGCCATGATGATTTCGATAAACCTGCCAGGCGTCCCAGTCATCGTCAGTCCAGTTTTTCCCGACCTCGCTCCATGAGGCAAAGCCACCATTTCCCCTTCTCTTGTCAAAGTCACTTAACAGCGACAGCTCATCGGTTCCATACATAACTGCACGAGCGTTATGCTGACCGGCGGCAATATTCTCTCCTGCATAGTTCCAGTCATATCCTTGAGCGGTTATCCGTGCGGAAAATTTTGTCTTACCATTGTCACTGTTATGACTGAAATAGTTATTCGTTCCCATATCCAAGGAATGGAGGCGGGCCGCTTCCTGCAATTTACTGTTTGCCTTGAGCCATGACAGGCCGTTATGGCTGCGCTGCAGGTTGACCAGATCAAGAACCTCTTTCTCCTGTACCTTCCACTGCGCAAAAGTCTGGGCACTTGCCGGTGCAGAAAAACAAAAAACAGTATATAGCACAGAGCATAGTATTACATGAAAACTATACCTTTTTATAAGATACATGGCGAATAAAACAAAGCTGAATAAAGAGATTAAACAAACCTACAAACAGAACCAATTTCCTGTTTGCAAATGTGGCTCCAACACCATTGACAGGAGAAAAATCGTTCAATGACGCCACACAGTCGGGCAAATCGAACTTGATGGCGTCGTGAAAACTTCGATCTACTGCGTCGTATGTCCTGTGGCGATTCTCGACATACTACATGTATAGTCAAGACCCGCCACAGGACACTGTTCCTTGTATATCTGTGTTTTTACTTAGCCATCTTTAAGCATTATCTGGACTTTTTACGAGTTCATCAAACTTGGATAACAAAAAAGAAACAGATACTTACGGTTTGGTAACTGGACAAAACAGATCCTGTTCCGTAACGGCAGGCAACAGGCCAATTATAAAGAATGCGACCATCTGGCACTCAAGCCCAAAGGGCAGATAACCGAGATAACCGAGGATCGGCATGGCAAAGATATGGTAACGGTCCACATAAGGGATGGAATACTGCCAATGGGCAAGGCTTTTCCAGTTCCACATCTCCCAGAAAAATCCGCAGACAAGACCAGCCAGGGCGGGCAGAAGCACCAGCTGCATATTTCGCCGTAACAATAAGGAAAAGAATAACGGCCTACCGACAGCTCCCTGCATACCGGCCATGATAAACAGAGGGGCTATCCAGACAAAGGGAAAGAGTTGATCCGGTGCCATGGGCAGGGCAGCCAAAATGACCGCCATAACAACAAGAATAAACCTGCCCATCCACACTCCCGGGGAAAATCCGGCTACAGCGTCAGGAAGATAATGGTCAACAGGAGTGAAAAAGGTGGCCAGCAACTCCACTGTACTGATCACCGCCGGCAGCACGGTCGAAAAACAGAGGGTAGCGTGCAGGACATAGGCGAAAGCACTGAAATCATCCACGCCCACATAATACCAGTTCTGCACAAACCGGTTCAGCCATTCAAAATACCACCAGAAAACAGCACTGACGGGAAAGAGAAGAAAAAATCGACCGGGATCTCCAAGCAACAGGCAGGTGCCGGAACGCCTGTAAGTGACCCCGTTGACCGACAGAATATATCCCATCCAGAGGGGGAAAAAGGTGTATGGCTGCAGGATGGAAAACCAGACAAACCTGTTCCAGGCCAATACCCAGGCACAAATACAAAGCAGCAAACCACCCCATCCCCACCAGGGAAACGGGCGGGCAAAGAAGTCTCTTTTCAGCGACAAAGAGTTGTATGAGATATAAAACAGGCTGCCCATGGAAAACAGGAAAAACAACGCGCCTGCACCAAAAATCACCCGGTTAAACGGAGCATGGGCCACATATCCGGTCAGGGGTGGAAACTGCAGGTAGGGGACGACAGACCGGCCACTGAGCCACACCCCTGCCAGGGGCAACAGGACACAGGCCGCGGCCGATAGAGATAGCCATGTTGTTTTTGATGAGCGCTTTCTCACTCTATCCGTTGCCAGCGACCATCAATATATAATTCATGGGGTTTAAAGGCTGACTTGTAGCACATGGCCTTTACATCCTTGATCCAGTAGCCGAGATAAAGAAACTCGATACGATGATTTCTGCAGAAATCAATCAGATATAAAATATTCAAGGTTCCGGGACTGCGCCATCCCTCATCGGGATCAAAGAAAAAATACACTGCGTTGAGAAATTTTTCCGAGCCGTCAACAATGGCCACTCCGAGCAGTTTGTCGCCAATACGGTATCGGAACTCAAAGCAATGGGCAATGCTGGTAATAAAAAACCCGGTGTAATAACTGTCGGCCGTACTTTTCCCCTCTGGAAAGCGTACCCGCAGAAAACGATCAAGCAGGGCAAGGTTTTCCTTGGTCATGGTCAAAGGTGCAACCCCGACCGTGATGCCGCTGTTTTTTTTCCAGGCCCGCTTCTGATTTCGGTTGGGCCGAAAGTCCCGCGGCCGGATTCGTATCGGCACACAACCGTTGCAGCCGGGGCAGCGCATTGAATACATACAGTTGCCATTGCGCCGATAGCCCTGGCCAAGAAACTCCGCCATGGTTTCGCTATCAAGGGAAGAAAACACAGCCTGATGATAGACGGATTTCCGCTTAAGCCCGTACGGACAGCTTGTTGTAATATCAACAAAGCACTGTTCAAATTCCTGAGCTATTGCCATCTCGCCAACTTGAAGTTTCCATCTACTGTCTGTTCATGCCTGCAGCCGCAATATATCGGACATAAAGTTCGCCCTGCAATTCACGGCTAATGCAGCTCCTGCGAAAAATTTTCAGGATGACGTTATACCAGTCCCTGGTCAAGCATGGCGTTTACCACCTTGACAAAACCTGCTATATTGGCGCCGGCCATGTAATTACCATCCATGCCGTACTCCGCGGCGGCATCGATACAGGTTGTATGGATGGAATGCATGATCTGCCTGAGCCGCGCTTCAACCTCTTCCCGGGGCCAGGACAACCGCATGGAGTTCTGGGCCATTTCAAGTCCGGACACGGCAACACCGCCCGCATTGGCCGCCTTGCCCGGCCCATAGAGAAGGCCCTCTTCCATAAAGATATCAATGGCGCCCGGTGTTGAGGGCATGTTTGCCCCTTCGCATACCAGACGGACCCCGGCCCGGACAAGGTTTTTCGCATCCTGCTCGTTAATTTCATTCTGGGTGGCACACGGCATGGCGCAGTCGGCCTTATGGGACCAAAGCGGATTATATCCCCGTTCAGCGTCGGCCTCGGTATAGACCGCATTCGGGTATTGCTCGCAATACTCGCGAATCCGGCCGCGCCGGATATTTTTTAACTGTTTGACAAATTCAAGTTTCTCCTGGTCAATCCCCTCTTCATCATAGATATAACCGGATGAATCGGACAGGGTCACCACCCTGCCGCCCAGTTGGTTGATCTTTTCACAGGTATACTGGGCCACATTTCCGGACCCGGAAACAAGACAGGTTTTGC
>JALVAI010000030.1 GCA_027011235.1 Desulfobulbaceae bacterium | reverse complement strand
AGCGGGATCGGATGAGCGGCCAGATGAACCTCTTTGCCCTGGCCGGTCCTGAATCTGCCGCCGGCAGGGAACAGGAAATTGAGCTGCCCGATATCGAGGACTGGCCCGAGCTGAAAAAACTCACCCATGAGAAGGAAACCGTGGGCTTTTTCCTGACCGGCCATCCCCTGGAAGCGGTGATGCCCGACATCAGAAGAGTGGTTGACACGGACATCGAACATCTCGAGGGCTGGCGCGACGGCCAACCGGTCAGGGTTGGCGGTCTGATCCAGCAGGTCAAGGAGCATAAATCACGCAAGGGTGAGCAAATGGCCTTTACCGTGCTGGAAGATATGACCTCCCGGGTGGAGGTGATTGTCTTTCCTTCGACCTTTGCCCAATGCTCCCACCTCCTCGGCGGCGAAGAACCGCTCATCGTGCTGGGAACGGTACAACAAGGCGAGCGGGGCGCCAAGATCATTGCCCAGTCAATTGACCGGCTGGAAGACGCCTTTGCCAAATATACAGAAAAAACCGTTATCCGTCTGCAGGCGGACAAGACCTCCCGCCAGCACATGGAACAGATCAAGGAAATGCTCTATTCCTTTCACGGCAAGGTGCCCGTCAACCTGACCCTGCACTTTGACGGTCGGGGAGAGGTGGACATCGAGGTGCTCAAGGATATGGCCATCCAGCCAAGCCCTGCTTTTCTTCATTCCATGGCCGAACTCTGCGGCGAAAATGGGGTGGAAATACAGACAAAACCCGCCGAGGTCCGCAGGAGAGAGAAAAAGAGCAGGCAATGGTCAGGAAAAGCCGCTTAAGACGAGCCTGTTACCCGATTTGGACCCGGTTCTTAGTATAGGCGGCTCGCGTCGTCCATCAGGCAAAGCAGAGACCGCAGTCCGGGCAGGTAGGCCGGGTTGTTGGAAAGGTACAACCGCAGGCAGGACAGGTTGCCTGCTCGGCATGGGTGTTGAAAACCGCATCCACGTGGCTGGTGTCATGTTCGGCAAGAGCGGTTGAGCGGGCATGTTCTTCTTCAAGGACCGCCATCACCTCCTGGATATCGCTTAACCGCACCCGAAGCAGAAGCTCGGGCCCACAACAGCCCTGACCACAGCCGCTCTTTTCATTGACGACCAGAGAGGGCAGATGATGATCGGCAAGGACTTTCTGCAACTCCTTCATTGCCAGCACCGGGCCCTTGCGGATGTCGATCAGTTCTTCGTCCGGGCTGATCTCCATGCTGCGGTTTTTCTTCCCTTTGTTTTTTTCATCCAGCATGGCCCGCATGGCCGCGCCGGTCAACAGAGGAATTTCACAGGCCGCGCAGGTCTCTATTTCGGCGCGGTATTCATCATGACAACGCGGACAGTACTTTAAATCGTCTTCAATATGAAATTTCATGCCTCCCCTCCCTGCTCAACTTTTCCTGAAATCGGCCACGAAATAATGGCGATCGTGGTTATTTCATCGTTTGTTGCGGCTACAACCATATAACCTGGTCCAGCCATGCCGATCTACAGAATATACCTGCTCAAATCTTCATTGTCGGAAATATCGGCCAGCTGTTTGCGAACATAGTCGGCTGTCACCGTAAACACCTTCTCCTCCCGTTCCGGGGCATCAAAAGAGAGTTCATCCAGTACCCGTTCCATAATGGTATGCAGCCGGCGGGCCCCGATATCCTCGGTCTTCTGGTTGACCTGGACGGCAATGGCTGCCATCTCATGTATGGCGGCCTCTTCAAAATGTAATTCAATGCCCTCGGTCGCCATCAGGGCCGTATACTGCTTGATCAAGGCGTTCTGCGGTTCGGTCAGTATCCGGAAAAACTCCTTTTCACCCAGGGCATTGAGTTCCACCCGGATGGGGAAACGGCCCTGCAGTTCCGGCACCAGATCAGACGGCTTGCTCAGATGAAAGGCGCCGCTGGCGATGAACAAAATATGGTCGGTGCGCACCATGCCATGCTTGGTGTGGACCGTGGTGCCTTCGACAATGGGCAGAAGGTCGCGCTGTACCCCTTCGCGGGAGACCTCCGGAGAGCTGGAACCGCCACTGCCCCGCGAGGCAATCTTATCGATTTCATCAAGAAAGATAATCCCGGACTGCTCGGTTTTACGAATGGCCTTTTCAGTCACACTTTCCATGTCAACCAGCCGTTCAGCCTCTTCTTTCTTGAGAAATTCCAAGGCCTCGGGAACCGGGATTTTTCGTTTCTGCTTTTTCTTGGGAAAAAATTTGGAAAAGGCGTCCTGAAGCGAGGATTGCATCTCCTCCATCCCTGATGCGGAAAAGACCTCCACCATGGGCGCGGCCGCCGGCGCGGTCACGTCAAGTTCGACAAGACGCTTGTCAAGTTCTCCGGAACGCAGCATCCGGCGCAGCTTTTCCCGGGTCATGTCCTGGTCCTGCGGTGGATAGCCCGGGACTGCCTGTTGGCCTCTGTAATCAAGGGCCAGGACATTTTCACCAGCCGGCGTATGGTCAGGAGGCCGTACTCCGGGCGAGGGCAGGAGGAGATCGAGAAGCCGCTCTTCCGCCATCTGTTCGGCCTTTTCAGCAACATTTTCCTCCTCTTCTTTTGAGACCATGGTAATTGCCAGTTGCAGCAGATCACGCACCATGGACTCGACATCACGGCCAACATAGCCGACCTCGGTAAATTTCGAGGCCTCGACCTTGAGAAAAGGGGAGCGGGCAAGATGGGCCAGACGCCGGGCAATTTCGGTTTTGCCGACCCCGGTCGGCCCGATCATGATGATATTTTTCGGCGCTATTTCATCCCGCAGGCGGGGATCAACCTGCTGCCGGCGCCAGCGGTTGCGCAGGGCAATACCAACGGAGCGTTTGGCGTCATCCTGGCCGATAATATATCTGTCCAGGGCCTCGACGATCTCCCTGGGCGTAAGCGATTGTTCTCTTTTTTTCATGCTTGTCCCTTAGCTGGATTTTGTTCTGGAACAAAAAAATTCTCTGAATTTGCATTCTCGGGATTTGGCAACCCGTTGGTCAGGAAAAAATATCGATGGCCTGTGATCTTTCCCGAATCAATGATCAAATTTTTTCTATGATAATCTGCCTGTTGGTATAGACACAGATGGATCCGGCAATCTCCATGGCGGCACGGGCAATGGATTCCGCGTCAAGATCGCTGTGGTTGATCAGGGCTGATGCCGCGGCCTGGGCATAGGGCCCGCCGGAGCCAATGGCAAGGATGCCGTCGTCGGCCTCGATAACATCGCCGGTCCCTGACAGTAGCAGGGAACTTTCCCTGTTGACGGCGATAAGCATGGCCTCAAGGCGGCGCAGATATTTATCGGTCCGCCAGTCCTTGGCAAGTTCCACGGCGGACCGGAGCAGGTTGCCGTTGAACTGTTCCAGTTTCTGTTCCAGCTTGTCATACAGGGTCAGGGCATCGGCCGTTGAGCCGGCAAATCCGGTAATGACCTTGTCGTGGTAGAGCCGTCTGACCTTCCGCGCCTGATGTTTGATGATCGTGGGGCCAAGACTGACCTGGCCATCACCGGCAACAACTATTTCATCCCGGTGACGGAGGGCGAGAATGGTGGTTGAACGTATCTGTTGCATGGTTCCTCTATGATTTTCCCGGCTGAAGAACAGGGGTGGCGCCGTGTACAATACTTTTATGATGAATGATTGCTGTTATCCGCAGCCAGTGGATGGGCAGCATCATAGACCCGGGTCAGATGATCCATATTGACATGGGTATACTTTTGGGTTGTCGATAGGCTGACATGCCCGAGTAGTTCCTGGACCGTTCGCAGATCAGCCCCCATTTCAAGCAGATGGGTGGCAAATGAGTGGCGGAGTGCATGCGGGGTGACTGCCACCTGGATACCGGCCCGCCGGCCATAACCTGAGATCATCCTTTCCACACTGCGGGCAGTAAGACGGCTGCCCCGGTTGTTCAGAAAAAGGGCGTCTTTTTCCGGTGGTCGGCCCCGGGCGGCCCGTGCCGTAACAAGGGCTTGCCGTTGGGGAAAGTAGCGGCGCAATGCCTCTTCCGCGGCCCGACCAAAGGGAACAATCCGTTCCTTGTTTCCTTTACCCGTAACCTTAACCATACCAAGATCAAAATCAAGGTCGTTCATATTGCATGCAACAACTTCTGACACCCGCATGCCGGTCGCGTACAGCAATTCCATGATGGCCTTGTCCCGCAGGGCCAGACTGTCCCGGTCTCCGGGAGCATCGAGCAGGCAGAAGACCTCATCCACGGTTAGAAACGAAGGAATATAGCGGACCAGGCGGGGATTGGCAATACCTTGAAGCGGATTTTTATCAATTTCTCCCCGGATCTGTAAAAACCTGAAAAAGGTTCGAAGCGCCGATAACTTGCGGGCAACAGAGGCTGCTGAATTTTTTCCGTGCAGGGAACCGATAAATCTGCGCAATGTTTCCCTTTGCCATGGATCGAGCTGACCGTTTAGTTGACAGAAAAGATAGAGTTCTCTGATATCGGCCAGGTAGGAATCAACGGTCCTGGGCGAATATCCGCGTTCCACCCGCAGCCAGTCGTGAAATGCATCAACAAAGGAAGACATAAAAAAGAACCCTTGAAAGCGATATAATTACGGTTTAATATAGCCAGATTATCTTCATAGGACCATTTTGTAAAGTCCGATCGGCTACCACAGCGTGATTGGCGCCTGGTACACAACACGCCGGGAAAAATATCACATTCTCCGTTACTACCGGCATCGCATCGATATGGCAAAAAAAACCTTTGAAACTGCGCTGTCCCGCCTTGAATCCATCACGGATGAACTTGAAGGGGGAGAACTCAGCCTTGAAAAAAGTCTGAAAAAATTCGATGAAGGAATTGCCCTGGTCGAATTCTGCAACCAGAAACTTGAAGAGGCGAAAACCAGGGTTGACCTGTTGCTGAAAAAGGAAGATCATCTACAGGCCGAACCCTTTGAGGAAACCTTTTGAGGAAAATATTCAAACCAAATAGCCGGTGAAACTATCTTTTTTCCTGGAGTATCACAAAACTTCTACCCGGAACCATCTCTATGCTCATGATGAATGCACAGGCAGACGCGCAGACCAATCTGCTTGATACCATAGATTCCCCCGTTGACCTGCGCAAGCTGACACCACCGCAACTGGAAAAACTGGCCCAGGAATTACGGGACAAAATCATCCATACCGTTTCAGAAACCGGTGGCCATCTTGCGCCCTGTCTCGGAGTGGTGGAACTTACCATCGCCCTGCATTATGTCTTTGATACGCCTGATGACAAAATCATCTGGGACGTAGGGCACCAGACCTATGCCCATAAACTGCTGACCGGCCGGCGGGACAGGTTTCATACCCTGCGTCAGCACCAGGGTCTCAGCGGCTTTCCCAAGCGGGAAGAAAGTCCCTACGACGTGGTTGAAACCGGCCACAGTTCAACCTCCATCTCCTATGGCCTCGGTATTGCCGTTGGCAAGTGTCTGCTGAAAAACTGCCGCAAGGTTATTTCCGTGATTGGTGACGGCTCCATGACCGCCGGACTTGCCTTTGAAGGACTGAACCAGGCCGGACATCTGGACAAGGACCTGATTGTCATCCTCAATGACAACGAAATGTCCATCTCCCCCAATGTCGGGGCAATGTCCAGTTTCATCAACAAAAAACTCACCGGCAAAACAGCAAGGCGGTTACGGGACCATATTGAAAACAGTCTCATGGCCCTGCCCTCGGTGGGGGAAAACATCCTCCAGATCCTGCGAAAAAGTGAAGAAAGCCTGAAAAGTTTTCTCACCCCGGGCATGCTTTTCGAGGCCTTGCGCTTTCAGTATGTGGGGCCCATCCCCGGTCATAACCTTGAAGATCTGATCACAACCCTGCAAAATGTCAAAAAACACAGCCACGGCCCAGTGCTTGTGCATGTGTTGACAACCAAGGGCAAGGGATATGAACCGGCGGAAACCAACCCTGGTGATTACCACGGCGTCGGTCCCTTTGATATTGCCACCGGCAAACCCAAAAGTTCGGGCGGGCCTGTCTCCTATACCAAGGTATTTGGTGACACCATCTGCGCCCTGGCCAGGAAAGACAAACGTATTACGGCAATTACCGCCGCCATGCCCGCAGGTACCGGGCTGATGGATTTCAGCAGGGAATTTCCAGACCGTTTTTTTGACGTCGGCATTGCCGAACAACACGCGGTCACCTTTGCCGCCGGCCAGGCCATGGAGGGACTGCGGCCCGTGGTCGCCGTCTACTCAACCTTTATGCAGCGGGCCATGGACCAGGTCATCCATGACGTCTGCCTGCCGAACCTGCCGGTGACCCTGGCCCTGGACCGGGGCGGCGTGGTCGGCGATGACGGCCCCACCCATCACGGCGTTTTTGATCTTTCCCTGTTTCGCTGTATCCCAAACCTGACCATGATGGCGCCCAAGGACGAAAATGAGTTGCAGCACATGCTGTACACCGCCATCAACCACGGCGCTCCTGTTCTTGTGCGATATCCGCGCGGAAAAGGCGTCGATGTAGAGCTTGAAGCCCCGGAAAAAACGCTTGCCATCGGCAAGGGGGAACTGTTGCGGGAAGGCGATGATGTCCTGCTCCTGCCCATCGGCAACCGGGTGTATCCGGCGCTGGAGGCGGCCGAGGGGTTGGAAAAACTCGGCATCAGTGCTGCGGTCATCAATCCCAGGTTCATCAAACCGCTTGATAATGAACTCATCAGTCATTGGGCAACAAAGACCGGCCGGGTTGTCACCATTGAAGATAATGTCAAAAAGGGCGGCTTTGGCAGTGGAGTACTCCAGATGTTGGCAGAATTGCACATCAACATCCCCATGCGGCTGTTGGGTTACGGCAACACCTTTATCGAACAGGGCCCCCAGGAGGTGTTGTGGAAAGATGCGGGTATTGATACCGCCGGCATTATCAACGGCGCCCTTGAGGTGATGAAGCAATAAGCCAAACCGGACAGGCGGCAGGTGGTATCAAGGGACCGCACTCGTCTCTACTGGCCGGGATGCTTTTCATTGTTTTTTTATTGATAGAGCTCATCTCCCCGCCTAAGCCGACCTGCCGGATGGCGGCCATGGGGGTCTTTATGGGTCCAGTGCAATACCCCGCCCCTGGGATTCCACTCATATTCCCCGGTAAATGATATCCGGTCACCTTTTTTCAAATCTGGTATCCTGGGTGCCAGATCAATATTATGGGCCACCAACAGGCTCTGCCCGGTGGGAAGCCGAAGGATGAATTTCTGGTGGCGAATGCCCTGCCGGTCATCGGGAAGCACCCTGATCACCATCCCCTGCCCACTGACCTGAACATGACTTGTCCTGGTTCTGTAGGCCCTGGCAATCGTACTCTGGCCATTGGCAGGCGCCCTGTTGACCACAGAAGAAAACAGACCGGGATACTTTGCGTAGAGCCCGGAAACCAGCAGGGCTGCGATCAGGATAAAGAGTTTTCTCTGCCGTCTTGATAATTTCATCGCAGTTTCCATTGTAAGTAGTCAGGGGCACCGCATCTTCGCACGGTCTCGACTGCCCGCATAGTGGGCTATCGGAGTTTCCGCTACGCTCCACCTTACCTGCGACCAGTCGCGCCTGCACGAATCTACGGCACCCCTGACCACTTACACATTTAAGGTATATGAAAACATATGGTTACAAATCCTGTGATCAGTTACTTTCCATTAACGGCTTATTACAGCCGCTTACTCCATGGCCTCAAGGACAACGGTGAGTTGTTGTTTACTGCCGTTACGCAGGATGGTGAGAACAACGGTATCCCCAACTTCATGCTCTTCAAGCAGATCACGGAGTTCATTGTAGTCATGGACCTCTTTGCCATCAACGGCCAGGATACAGTCGCCAAGTATCATGCCTCCCTGGACCTGGCTGATACCTCGAAGACCTGCCTTTGCCGCTGTTGAGCCCGGCTGCACCTTGAGAACCGGCACTCCGGCAAGACCAAATTCATCGGCAAGCCGTTTCGGGGCCAGGCTGATTCCAAGACCGGGCCGGATCAGGCGGCCATGCCGAATCAACTGGGGAACCACGGAATTCACCGCATGCACAGGCACGGCAAAACCGATGCCGGAACTTCCCCCGCTTGGACTGTAAATTGCTGTATTGACTCCGATAAGTCGTCCGGCGCTGTCAAGAAGCGGTCCCCCGGAATTGCCGGGATTGATCGCCGCATCGGTCTGGATAACCCCGGAAATTGTCCGGCCGGTGATTGATTTTATCTCCCGACCAAGGGCGCTGACAACACCGGTGGTCAAGGTCTGATCCAGGCCAAAGGGGTTGCCGATGGCAAAGACCTTCTGCCCCACCAGCAAATCATCGGACTCGCCGATAATTATAGGAAATAATAAACTTTTGGGAGCAGATATCTGGAGGACCGCTATATCGCGGTCCGGCGCTGCTCCAACCAGCACAGCCTTCCAGGTGGAATGATCGGCCAGGGTTACCTCCAGACGGCTGGCATCGGAAATAACATGGTAATTGGTAACGACACGCCCTTTTTTGTCCCAGATAAAGCCTGAACCCGTGCCTTGGGGTATTTCATACACATTGAGATTAAACAGGCCCCGGCGCAGGGCAATGGATGTGATATAGACCACGGATGGGGCGCTGTTTTTAAAGACCTCGATGGTATTTTTTTCATCTTCGGCCAGGTCCCCCCGGGCAACGACCGGCCTGGGCATGGCGCCAGGATCATGAAGAGATGGCTGAAAGGTCTGGTATAACAGCCATCCACCCACCCCAAGCAGCAGGTAGATAAGAAGCGGGGACAGGCGGGCCGGCATGAGTTTTGTTTTCCTGGTCATATCAGAAGTGGCTACAGGTGCAGAAAAATTCTGGCAATGGAAAAATAGAGCGTTACTCCAAGGACATCAATGGTGGTTGTAATAAAAGGTCCTGTGGCAACCGCGGGATCGATGTGCAACTTTTTCAGCACCAGGGGCACGGTTGTTCCCACGGTTGCGGCCACGGTCATGACTATGGCAACGGAGAGACCTACCACCAGGCCGAGATACATCGGTGTCTGATACTTGGCATGGGCGAGGAGACCAAGGATAATACCAAAGGATGATCCCAGCACTATGCCAAGGAGAAATTCCTTGGCAATGGTTGCAAAGTAATGGCCGAGGTCCACCCGGCCAGTGGCCAGGCCACGGACAATAATACTGCTCGACTGGGTTGCGATATTGCCGCCCATGCCGCCGATAATGGGAATAAAGGAGGCAAGGGCAAGGACTTTCTGCAGCTCTCCCTGGAAATGATTGATGATAAACATTGCGCCGACCCCCCCTATCCAGGCAACGAGAAGCCAGGGCGCACGCAACATTATTTTTTTGTGCAGAGGTTTGAGAAGAATTTCCTGCTCCTTGCCCGCACCGGCCATCTGCAGGAAATCTTCGGTTGCCTCTTCACGCAGGACATCAATAATATCATCAACGGTGACTATACCAACAAGCTTGAAGGTAGCATCCACGACCGGCACGGCCAACAGGTTATACTGGGAAACAATATGGGCCACCTCTTCCTGGTCGGTATCGGTGGTTACGGAAATCACGTTGGTGTTCATGATGTTTTTCAATTTGCGATGCATTGGATGCATCAACAATTCACGCAGAGAAAGCACTCCGGCCAACTGGCCTTCACCGTGGGTGATATAAAGATAAAACACCATCTCTTTTTCTTCGCTGCGTTTCTGGACCTTTTTGATCGCCTCTTCAACGGTCAGGTTTTCATCGAGATACATGAAATCCGGTGACATGATGCCACCGGCGGTCTCGGGATCATACTTGAGAAGCTCCTCGACCTCTTCCCGTTCCTCGGTCTCCATGTGGGCCCGGATCTCCCTGGCAACCTCTTCGGGCAATGCCTCCAACAGGTCTGCGGCATCGTCAGAGGCCATTTCACTGACAATAGCGGCCATAAAGGATGGCGAAAGACCGGAGACAAGTTCAACCATAATGGAAGAGTCGAGCTCACTTAAGAAATCGGAGACAATATCGGTTTTGGCGATTATCTGAAAAATATCCTTCTGTTCACCGGGTGGAAGGGAACGAAAGATCCAGGCCAGGTCGGCCGGATGGGTTTTTGTGATGAGTTTGGTGATATTATCTACAGCGCCACGACGATACAGCCGCCTGAGTGTATTAAGCAATACCTCACCCTCAAGGCCTATCATCTCTCTTTTCGGTGTTTTTTCCATACACCCCTCCCCGGGACAGCAATGGCGTCAATCTGGTCGATTCAAAAACCCTGTAAAATACCCAACAATACCTGTTGTCGCAAGAAAAGTATGGGCAAAACCGGAAAAAGACGTTCAGGCATAATGCCCGGCCAAATTTCCAGCAAAATATCACCTACATAGTAAGATGAAATATTTCGTGTTTGATCTACAACCAGTACACCTGTGCCGAAATTGATATTCGTCCAGGGAAGACAGCTGTCTTAACAGTCTCGGCGCAGGAACTATTACAGGGTGGCCTACAGCAGTTAGGTATCAGCTTAATGGAACAGGCCTGATCTTTGGGTCAGAAAACAGAGGAAAAGACCAAAGGCCATGGCAAGCAGGCCCATAAAACGAAGTTGGGAGGGTTGCATTTCCAGTAATTGCCTGAGCCAACGTTGCATGGCTTCGGGAAAAACAAAATAGGGTAATCCTTCCAGGACAAAAACCAGGCCGATAAGGGTGACAAGAAGTTTCATACCATAAGTTTACCAGAGCCGGGCAAGAGCTGCAACCGGAGAGAACATCTATCTGCTTTTCCCCAGATCATCTTCCCAAAAAACAGGCCCCCTGTTGCCAAAAGGAAACAAAAACAGACAAAGATATTGACAATGGCAAAGAAAAAAAAGTAAGCTGAAATCTAATCCCCCTGCATGATAACGTATTTGAAAAAAACAATATTTTCTTTTTTTGTTATTTCTTTTTTTCTCTTTTAAGTATCAGATAAATTTATAAGCAATATGAATAAGGACACAGCCGCCAGCAGATACAGTCAGGCCGGAGTAGACATAGACAAGGGCAATGCATTTGTCTCGCGCATCAAGGGACTTGTGGCAGAAACCCATGGCCGGGGTGTCCTCAACGATATCGGTGGGTTCTCCGGCCTGTTTGCAATTGGTAATGCCGGCTATGAAGACCCTGTGCTCATAGCATCCACAGATGGTGTGGGTACCAAGCTTGCCATTGCCAAGCTGTGTAACAAACACGACACCATTGGCATTGATCTGGTTGCCATGTGTGTCAACGATGTCATTGTCAGCGGCGCAAAACCACTATTTTTCCTTGATTACTTTGCCGTGTCCACCCTTGATATTGATGTGGCCACCGAGGTTGTTCATGGTATTGCCGAGGGCTGCAAAATATCATCCTGTGCCCTGATCGGCGGTGAAACCGCAGAGATGCCCGGACTTTACCGGCCCGGAGATTATGACCTGGCCGGATTTGTCGTTGGTATCGGGGAGCGGAACCGAATTATCGACGGCAGTGATATTCGTGTCGGCAACAAAATTATCGGGCTTGCCTCATCCGGACTCCATTCCAATGGCTATTCCCTGGTACGGAAGATAATCTTTGAAGAACTGGGGCTGACCGTTGATGACCATGTCCCCGAGCTTGGCTGCACGGTTGGAGAGGAGTTGCTGCGGCCAACAAGAATTTACGTGGCCAGTGTGCTGACCGTGCTGCGCAATTACACGATCAATGGCTTGATCCATAACACTGGCGGCGGCTTTATTGATAATGTACCCAGGATCCTGCCCAACGGCTGCCAGGCCGTCATCCAGGCCGGATCATGGAATATACCCCCGATCTTCCCCTTCCTCCAGGAAAAGGGCACCATTCCCGTTCAGGAGATGTACCGTACCTTTAACATGGGAATCGGTATGATGGCCCTGGTTGCGGAAGAGAATGTGGAAGATGTCATGCAGCAGTTTACGGCCCTGAACGAAACGCCGGTGGTTATCGGTGAAATAGTTGCCGCAGACGATGACAATGAAGAAAAAGTGCGGATAGAAGGGTTGTAAAATCCCGCCGCAACGAAAAGTATTTAAGGCGGGCTTTGCCCGCAACCCAAGTCCGTAGGGGCGACTTCAGTCGCCTTGTCTAAGAAATACCTTGTCGAAGGAATACCAGATAGAATATCGTTATTCTCAGGCGAGAAAAATCGTCCCTTCAAGATCAACGCGGTTATGTAAAAATCAGACCAGCTCGCCGCAATCGGCCCGGCCGCCTTTGAGCTTATACAGACCATGGGCCAGGGCGGGCAGCACTGCCTCGATATTTTCCCGGGCCGCTTTTTCGCTTCCCGGCAGATTGATGATAAGGCTCTGCTGGCGAATGCCGGCCACTCCCCTGGACCAGACAGCCTGAACTGTCTTTTCCAGACTCGCCATCCTCATGGCCTCGGCAATTCCGGGCACCTCACGTTCAATGACCATCCTGGTGGCCTCGGGCGTCAGGTCTTTGGGCGACACCCCGGTGCCGCCCGTGGTGACAATCAGGTCAATCCCCTCGACATCCACCCATTGGGTCAAGGTTGCGGCAATGCGCTCCTGATCATCGGCAATAAGCAAATAGCGAACAACCTGGTACTCATCCATCCCACCAAACAGCTCTTGCAACATGGCGCCTGAGGTATCTTCCCGCTCGCCTCGGGCGCCCTTGTCACTGAGCGTCAGGATGCCTACGCTGTAGACGCTCACTTTTCACTGTTATGCTGTTCAATGATCTTTTCCGCCAGATGGGCTGGTACCTCCTCATAATGGGAAAACTTGACCGTAAAACTGCCCCGCCCCCCGGTCATAGAGTTGAGGTCAGGGGCATACAGCTGCACCTCCGCCTGTGGTACATGGGCCCGGACTATTTCATGTTTATCCGTGGCATCCATGCCCAGCACCTTGCCGCGTCGGCTGTTGAGATCACCCATCACATCGCCGACATGTTCCTTGTCAACCTGCACCTCAAGCTCCAGGATGGGCTCAAGGAGAATGGGGTCTGCCTCCAGCACTCCTTTTTTAAAGGCCAGGGATCCGGCAATCTTGAAAGCCATTTCCGATGAATCCACGTTATGATAGGATCCGTCTATCAAGTTGATTTTGACATCGACACAGGGATAACCGGCAATGACCCCCTTTTCCATGGCCTCGAGAATACCCTTTTCCACGGCTGGCCTGTATTGCTGGGGAATAACACCACCAACGATTGAATCAATAAACTCAAATCCCTCCCCTCTTGGCAGGGGAGACATCTCAATGGTGCAGTCACCATACTGGCCGCGACCGCCCGACTGTTTTTTATGCTTGCCCTGAACAGTAACCGACCCCTTGATCGTCTCACGATAAGGCACCTTGGGCAGCCTCAATTCCATCTCAACGCCAAACTTGCGTTTCATCTTTTCACCGACCGCTTCCAGGTGGACCTGTCCCACTCCGGAAATCAGCACCTCATGGGTCTGCTCCTCCCGAGTCAACTGCAGCGTCAGGTCCTCGTCAAGCATCCGGGTGATGGAAGAAAACAGCTTTTCCTCGTCTCCTTTTTTGGCGCTGACCGCATAGGAGATAACCGGCGGCATGGGTTCAAGGGGTTCATACAGGATAGGATTGTTCTCGTCACAGAGGGTATCACCGGTAACCGTTTCCTTCAACTTGGCAACCGCCACGATCATGCCGGGAATTGCCTTGTCCACCTGCTGCTGTTCCTTGCCCTCAAGCAGGAACAGGTGGCCAAAACGCTCGCTGGTCTGCCGGGTAGAATTATAAAAACTGTCACCGCTCAGTGTTCCGGAA
>JALVAI010000029.1 GCA_027011235.1 Desulfobulbaceae bacterium | reverse complement strand
GCCGGCCGCCTGGCGCTTCTGCTTGCTATTTTGTGCGTCTTGCTCTGGGTTGCCTTCAGCCTCTTTCACAAATTGTTTCGCTTTTGTTCCTCTCATTGGGCCGGATGGGAACAGAGGCTTGTCTCTTTTACCGACAATTCTCACCTCCTGCGCCAATGGCTGGGCGCTCTTTTTGACAAAAAGGCCCCCTCGTCCCGGACCCTGCTGGTCCTGTCCCTGTTGTTTATCGGCGCCTGCCTACTCTTTTTCGGTATCACCGAGGATGTGGTGACCGGTGATCCTCTTGTCCGGGCCGGTACATCCCTGTATCATTTGCTGCAGGGGCTTCGTACCCCTTGGGGAGATGTGATCATGGTGGCCATGACCATGACCGGAGATGCGGCGGTGACCATACCCCTGGCCGTATCGGTCCTGGTTCGTCTTTTTATCTGTGGAAAACGTTTTGCCGCCCTGGTTTTTGCCATGACCATTGCCGGCGGCTTTGCCCTGGTCATCCTGATCAAGGAGGCGGTTCGGCTACCGCGGCCGGTTGACATATATGGCGGCGCTGTCCATTGGGCCTTTCCCTCCAGCCATGCAACCACGTCCCTTGTCATCTATGGTTTTCTGGCCCTGCTCTGCAGTCGTGAGGTTACGGCCAGAATCCGTTGGCTTCCATTTGCTCTTTCGTTGTTTCTTGTCCTTACCATAGGGTTTTCCCGGCTGTATCTCGGCGCCCATTGGCTTGCAGATGTGGTGGGCGGGTTCAGCCTGGGAACGGCCTGGCTGATCGTCATGACCGTAGTCTTCCTGCATGGCGGCAGGCGCATTTCCTGTCCCGGCCTGTTTCGATTTTCTCTGCTGATCTTTCTGCTGCTGGTTACCTTGCATTGGGCAACCGGTTTTCATGACCACCGTATTCGCTACCGGCAGCGTCATCCCGTGGTTCGGATGACCATAAAACAGTGGCTTTGGTCCGGATGGCAGGATTTGCCGGCATACCGTTTTGATCTTGGCGGGGAAGATGAGCAGCCGATCAACCTGCAGTATGGGGGTAACCTCACGGAGATTGAAAAAGCATTACAGGGCGCAGGCTGGCATCGGCCGCTTCCGCTGACCCCGACAACGGTTCTGCACTGGCTGATGCCAAAATCCCGCTGGAACAGTCTGCCGGTGTTGCCGCAGTTCCATGACGGTCGTAATGAGGCGCTGCTGCTTGTTCACAGCCTGCCGCATGCACAGGCAACCAATGAATTCCTCGCCCTTCGCTTCTGGCCGGCTGATGTGCTGCTGGATAATTCCGTTCCCCTCTGGATCGGCACGCTTACCAGAATGAGAGTGCGCCGCTATCTTGGCCTGTTGGCCCTGCCGAGAACAGAGGGGCCTGTGGCGCCCGATTTGCTTGGCAAGGACCTTTCTGCAATGCCAAGGGTGTTGAAAAGGACAGCGGCGACAACTGTACTGCTCATTCTGGCGCAGCAAGGGCTGGACCCTGATCACTGACAGGATGTGCAGGTAGAAATTCTTCTTATTTCACCTGATGGAGAGATAAAACAGTTCGGTCCGGATGATTGGCCAAGGATGAAAATGGGTGTCGGATTATTGACTGTTGTTGTCCTGCAACGACAGTCTTTCCGTTTTTTTTGTAGTGATAGTTGGGCAATCTATTGATAATATGATGGCGTCGTAAAAGCTTCGATCTACTGCGTCGTGTGTCCTGTGGCGATTCGTGGGCATACTACATGTATAGTCAAGACCCGTCACAGAACACTGCTCCTCGGAGTCTACGCTTCGCTTACCTGTATCTCTGTGTTTTTGCTCAGCCATCTTTAAGCATTGTCGGGACTTTTCATGAGTTCATCATATCATAGAATATCTTGAAATAAAATTTTCTGGCATGATAATAGCATTCAATGTAAAAGATGTTTTTATTGCCGGCCCGGATTGGCCGGCCACAACAACAAACCAAGGAAATCTCCGACATCGGTATGAAGAGCCATGTCCTTTGTGGAGATTTCGGACCAGTAACAGGGAGGAACAGAATGATGCATTCCCAAGAGCGGCGTTCCTGTAAACGGGCACGGTTAAACCATCCTGTCATGATGGGTATTGATGGTCGAATTATGCGTCTTGCGGAAATACTTGATGCCGGTAAAAAAGGTTTGCGGGTACGGGTGACCGGACAATCCGGTCTGCAGGTCGGGCATGAAGTTGAGATTTTCAGCCTGTCGGCCTATAAACGACTTGATGCGTCCAGGTTTCGGTGCAGTATTGCCTGGCAGGACAGTGATAACTTTGAGGTTGGCCTGCAATATATTCAATAGTCTGGTGCAGTGCTGAATCCTTTTTTTATGGCCCTTGGCCTTTTTTCGGCAGAATGGGTGACCGGTTATGACCGGCCAATGCATTCTGTCGGCGTTTTCCCGGAATTGTGAACAGTTATCTTCTTGTTGTTCTCGTCATCCTCATTGTCGGTTACCTGCTTGAGGTCACTGTTTCCCAGCTTACCCTTCGTTCCCTTGACCCCGCGCTTCCCGAAGAATTCGTTGGCATCTATGACCCCGACGAGTATGGCCGTTCCCAGGAATATACACGGGTGACGACCCGTTTCTCTATTTTGCAGGCCTCGATCATGTTGCCGCTAACCATTGCCTTTATCCTGTTGGGCGGCTTTAATGGGCTGGATACCTGGGCCCGGTCCTTTGGTCTCTCCCAGGTCCTGACCGGGCTGGTTTTCACCGCTCTGGTCATGCTGCTGGCCTTTCTGACCCAGCTTCCCTTTTCTCTCTATTCCACCTTTGTCATCGAGGAGCGTTTCGGCTTAAACAACACAACCGGAAAAACCTATCTTCTGGATATTTTGAAAACCATACTGCTGGCGGTGGTATTGGGCGGGCCGGTGCTGGCCCTGGTTTTCCTGTTTTTTGAGCGGTACGGCGGCACGGCCTGGTTGTATTGCTGGCTGTTGGTTGCTGTTGTCACCATTGTGATACAGGTTATTGCCCCGGTGATTATATTGCCGCTGTTTAATCGTTTCACCCCTCTGGAAGATGGTCCCTTGCAGGAGGCAATAACAGCCTATGCCTGCCAACAGGGATTTCCCCTGCAGGGAGTGTTTACCATGGACGGGTCCAGGCGGTCCAACCGGCTCAATGCCTTTTTTACCGGCTTTGGTCGTTTCCGTAGGATCGTCTTTTTTGACACCCTGCTGGCAAAAATGACAGGGCCGGAAATCATGGCCATTCTTGCCCATGAGATGGGGCACTGGAAGAAAAAACACATCCTGAAGATGACGGTGATCTCGCTTTTGCAGACCGGATTCATGTTTGCCTTGATGTCTCTGTTTATCAGCAACAGGGGGCTGTTTGCCGCCTTTGGCATGGACCATGTCTCCGTTTATGCGGGTCTGGTATTTTTCGGATTTCTCTATACGCCCATTGCAACGGTTGTCTCCATCCTGACCAACACCATTTCCCGCAGGCATGAATATGAGGCGGATGCATACGCGGTTGCCTCGACCGGTCTTGGCGAAGAGCTGATCATGGGTCTGAAAAAACTTTGCCGGGCCAACATGGCCAATTTGACGCCCCATCCTCTACAGGTGGTTGTTGGGTATTCGCATCCTCCTGTTTTAGAACGTATCCGGGCCATCAGGTCCATGCGGCGATGAATGCTTCAGCAATTGATGACCCCCTCAGGTCGGCCTGGCTGAAGCAGCTGCAATGGGAATATGACAATATCTGCTTTCAGTACCGGCTCACCCTGCGGGTCCCGGTTTTTGAACTGACTGATTCTGCGACCATTCTCGGTTCATGGGACAGTCAATATCGCCTGATTTCTCTCTCCACCCGTCTTATTGCCGCCTCTCCCTGGGCGGTTACCATCCAGGTCCTGAAACATGAAATGGCCCATCAGATCTGCCGGGAATATTTTTTCGCAGATGATGGCGGTCACGGGCAATCGTTTCAACGGGCCTGCGCCATGATCGGGTTAAGCGGCTCTTTTTGCCGGGCAAGTGCGGATTGCTCGGGGCCGCTGCCGGAGACGACATGCGTCCGGCCCCATACCGAACAGGGCAGAAGGGTTCTTGCCCGGGTGGAGAAACTGCTGGCCCTGGCCGCTTCCGATAATGAACATGAAGCGGCCCTGGCCATGCAGCGGGCCCAGGAGCTTTTGCGGCGTCATAATCTGCAGGCGCCGCCATCACCGCGGCAGGACTATGAACATCGCACTCTCAACACCGGCAGGCGGAGAATGCCGGGCCATGTACGCGCAATCTGCGCCCTGTTGCAGGATTTTTTCCAGGTAAGGGTGATCTGCGGTTCAACCTATGATCCTTTAACTGATAAACGGGTACGCACCGTTGAACTCCTGGGCCGGCCGGAAAATGTGGCCGTGGCCGAGCATTGTTATCTTTTTCTGACCAGGAAGATGGAAGTCCTCTGGCAGGAGAACAGAAAACGGTTCAGGGGCGGCGGCCTGCGGGCAAGAAACAGCTATTTACAAGGTCTGTTGGCAGGTTTTCGGGAAAAATTACAATCATCGGCGCCTGAGCCGGAGCAGAGGAAAACATCCGGTGACCGGAAAAGCGGGTCAACGGAGCTGATTGTTTTCCCGGACCCCGGTCTGGATATCTTTGTCCGATCCGTCTTTCCCCGTCTTCACAGCAGAGGGGGCCGGACAATGCGTCTGCATGTTGATGCCTATCGGCAGGCAAAGGCAACCGGCCGATCACTTGTGCTGCATCGGGTTGTAGCGGATGTCTCCCAAGGGGGCGGACTGCTGGGGTCAGGTTGATGGAAGGACGGTATCGGGCAGGCGATCAAAAATTTTCCTGGCAATGGCCTCCGGGCTGCCGGTATCGGTTCCTATTCGCAATCCCGCCCATTTCCGATAAAGGGGCCTGCGGGCCAGGTAGAGATCCCGGAAGCTGCCACTTTCGGGGTTGATCAGCCCCCGCGTGTCCTGGTTGTTGACCCGTGTTTCGAGGGTGGCCAGCCGGGCCTCAAGGAGAACGATCACCCCGGTTGTCTGCAGGTGTGCCATGCCCGCCTCGCTGTAGATGGCGCTTCCTCCTGTTGCCACGACCAGTCCCTGTGGCCTGATGGCGAGAAGTGTCTTTTCTTCCAGTCGTTGAAATGCATCGATTCCGACCTGGTCCAGGTATTCCTGTAAACCCATGCCCACCTGTTTTTCTATTAACTCATCGGTATCAATGAATTTTTTGTCGCAGATTTGGGCAAGGACATGACCTGCCGTTGATTTCCCCACACCAGCCATGCCGATGAGGATAATATTGAAAAAAATATTGGAAAAATAGGGTTGCATTGCGGGGGCAGTTTGATTTTCCTTGCCGTATGTGCAGAAATACACTACGTATTATACACTTTTTACCATGGATTGAAAAACGTCTGTTGTGTCCTGCTTGGGCTGGGGTTTTTCAAGCAATAAAGAAGCGTTATACTGCGTGGACGTTCCTTTCCGGCAGGATTCTTTCATGGAATCCAGGGAATGGGGCTTTCAGTATAATCTTATACAGTGAAATTGATGTACAGGCACGGATTTCCTGGCCTGTGACCTGTTTTCCATTTAATAATTCGGTCTGATGGAGGGACGACCAATGAAATCCAATCAACTGCGATCACCACTGATCAGCTCGGCCATTCTCCTTGCTGTTTTTTCCCTGATTGTTTACTTCACCCTGACCTCTCCGGAAGGGTCGGTGTTCAACTCTTTTGGTTCCATTATTGTCCTGATTTTACGCACTATTCAGCTTGCCATAGGGCTTGGGCTGGCCCTGATAGTCTCTCTTGCCGTTTTGATAGGGATATTTCTCGGAGCGGTGGCCCTGGTCAATCCTTCAGCCTCCTCACGGATGTACGAAGGGCTGCGGCAGACCATCCGCGGCTGGCTGATACCTCTTGCCGGTCTGTTCAAGTCTGATAAGGGTGAGAAACTCAAGGACGAGCTGGCTGCCTTTGGCGCAACCCTGAAAAGCGATTTTTCCCGGATGGTGGCACCCATTAAAAAAGAACTGGCCGAGGTGCAGGGAAACCTGGAGGGCAAGATTTCCGCCTTGCGTGGTAAATTGAACGAGGTCGAAGAGTGCGTGGCCGATAAGGCATCAGTCGAACAGGTGGAAACAGTCAGCGCAGAGGTGGCGGCGGTAAGCGAGACCCTCAGTGGAACCGAGGCCAGTGTAAAAACGCTGGCCGCCAAGGTGGAACAGGTGGGCGCCCCGGATCCGGCACAGATTCTCGGTGATCTTCCCGGACGGCTGGAAGCCCTTGAACAGAAAGGAGAGCCAGAAACAGTTGATTTGCAGCCGATAGAAGAAAAAATAAATATACTGCAGGCTGAAATAACCAAGGTAACGCAACCCCTTGAGGAAAAAATTGCAGCCCTTACCAGTGAGATCAGCGAGCTGAAAGCCGCTTTGGCCGAGAAAAATTCAACCCCGAAAGCCGAGGTGACGGCAAAGAAAGCCGCAAAAAAGGAGGAGACAAAGGCTGCTCCCAAAGCTGACCAGAGCGAGCACCGGCTGTTGAGTTATTTCACCAGCCCCGCTGACAAGAAGAAATTGGAAGATCTGGTTGGCCAGACCCTGAAAAAAGACATGACCTATGCCCAGGTCACCAAATTCCTGGTCAAGAAAATGGGCAAGGAAGGCGGAAAGATTATCAGTGAACATCCCTCCCTGGCCAAGGATTATATCCGCCAGTGTCGACGCAAGGGCTGATAATATAGGGAAAAGTAGTACACAATTCGAAAGGGCCGCAGCATTTTATGTGTTGTGGCCCTTTTTGTGCCTGGAGACGGTAAAATATGATCCAATCCGCCGATTTTTTTAAGGGTGTGAAACAAGGTCATTGTCACTGTGTCCCGGTCGATACTGGAACTGTCGGTAAACGGAATAATGCGATAATAACCTGATTTTTTTAATTATCAGCTGGGGCGCAGGATGAAGGATGGTTTGATGCAATGGCTGTTGGGCGGGTTGTTGCCCCCTTATCTTCCATTTTGTTCGCGATAAAGATATTTTTTTGTTGTTTTGAATTATCAGTTGAAGTAAACTAAACTGTTTATATTAGAGTGTCTGGTTTGAGGTGCCTTGCAACTGTGCTACGTGAGGTTGCCGTCTCAAACAGAATACGGGAGTTACAGTGCATTCTGCAACTCCTTTTTTATTTGCCTGATAAACTGCCGTTGGCAGGGGATTATGGCACCAAGGATTACACGTTAACAGCAAAGAGCAGCGATCTGTGTGCAGAGGTTGAGGAACGCGAGATGAAACGAGATCTTGAAAAGGTACGTAATATAGGAATAAGCGCCCATATAGATTCGGGCAAGACCACGCTTACCGAGCGTATTCTCTATTACACCCAACGAATTCATGCCATTCATGAAGTACGCGGAAAAGATGGCGTCGGCGCGACCATGGATTCCATGGAGCTGGAAAAGGAACGCGGTATCACCATTCAGTCCGCTGCCACCTTCTGTAACTGGAAGGGCCATGACATAAATATCATTGATACGCCCGGCCACGTTGACTTCACCGTTGAGGTCGAGCGGGCCCTGCGGGTGCTTGACGGCGCTATCCTGATTCTCTGTTCGGTCGGTGGGGTACAGTCCCAGTCGATCACCGTTGATCGGCAGATGACCCGCTACAACGTTCCCCGGATCGCCTTTATCAACAAGTGTGACCGGACCGGCGCCAATCCCTACCGGGTTACCCAGCAGTTGCGTGACAAGCTGAATCTGAACGCAGTCATGCTCCAGATTCCCATCGGCCTGGAAAATGATATGGAAGGCGTGGTTGACCTTGTCACCATGAAGGCGGTCTATTTTGATGGTGAACAGGGGGACAAGGTTCGCTATGAAGAAATTCCGGATCATCTCAAGGATGAGGCGGAGGAGAAACGGGAAGAACTGCTCGATGCGGTTTCCATGTTTTCCGACGAGTTGATGGAGGCCATGCTCGAGGAACAGGAAATCCCTGAGGAGATGATTCATGCCGCCATCCGCAAGGGAACCCTGTCGCTGGAACTTGCCCCGGTCATGCTGGGATCGGCGTACAAGAATAAAGGAGTGCAGCCGCTTCTCGACGCGGTTAACGCCTATCTTCCCTGTCCCCTGGATGTGGAAAATATCGCCCTTGATCTTGACAATGACGAGGCCGAGGTCAAGGTGTCCAATGATCCCAATGATAAACTGGTGGCGCTTGCCTTCAAGCTCGAGGACGGCAGATACGGACAGTTGACCTACATACGGACCTATCAGGGGGTTATCAGAAAGGGTGACACCATTGTCAATACCCGGACAGGCAAAAAACTGAAAGTTGGTCGGCTGGTGCGGCTCCATGCCGATGAAATGGAAGAGATAGAAGAGGCCGGTTCCGGTGATATTGTCGCCCTGTTCGGGGTTGACTGTGCCTCCGGAGACACCTTCTGTGGTGAGGGCCTGAACTGGTCCATGAGTTCCATGCACGTACCGGCCCCGGTGATTTCCCTGGCCATCAGGCCGGTCGACAACAAGGCCCAGGGCAATATGTCCAAGGCCCTGAACAGGTTTACCAAGGAGGACCCGACCTTCAAGACCTATGTCGACCACGAGACCAACGAAACGATTATCTCCGGCATGGGCGAGCTGCATCTTGAGGTCTATATCGAGCGCATGAAGCGGGAGTATAACGCCGAAGTGGAAATAGGCGCTCCCCAGGTGGCCTATCGGGAAACCATTACCAACCGGGCGGAGTTCAACTATACCCACAAGAAACAGACCGGCGGTTCCGGTCAGTTCGGCCGGGTCGGCGGCTATATGGAACCATTGGAAGAGGGCGAATATGAATTTGTCGATGAAATTGTCGGTGGCGTAATCCCCCGGGAATATATACCCTCCTGTGACAAGGGCTTTCAGGCGAGCATGAAGAAAGGGACCCTGATCGGCGCCCCGATCACCGGGGTGAGGATAGTGATCAATGACGGCAGTTTTCATGCGGTCGACTCTTCGGACATGGCCTTCCAGCAGGCGGCAAAGGGCGCCTTCCGTGAAGGATATGCCAAGGCCAGTCCCGTTATTATGGAGCCGATCATGAAGGTTGCCGTTGAAGGGCCATCCGAGTTTCAGGGTGCGGTCATGGGAAGTCTGAACCAGCGGCGGGGCATGATTGTCGGCACCTTTGAAGAGGGGAACTATACCGTGGTTGAGGCAGAGATGCCCTTGTCGGAAATGTTTGGATATTCAACGACCCTGCGTTCGCTGACCCAGGGAAAAGCAGAGTTTACCATGGAATTTTCTTCCTATAAACAGGTGCCCAAAAGTGTGGCCGACGACTTGATCAAGGCCTATCAGGCGGAAAAGAGTGAAGGATGACCGGTGAGTCTATTCATCGTGACACTCAGATAAACCAGCATGCCTTAACGGCACAATAACTATTGAAATTAATAGGTTACGTTAAAAATACGCGTAATTCTATGTTCGGATAAAAGCATGAGGACAAGAAAAGAGGCAAGGTAATGGGATACGAACCGCTGGTTAATCAGAACCCCTTGCGGGTATTGAATCTTGGTAGAGGAAACAAACAGTTAGGATTGGTAATGGCCCGCGCCGGCCTGGGGAAAACCGCTTTGCTGGTTCAGATCGCGCTGGATTCGATTCTGCGCGGTAACCGGGTGATCCATGTCAGTATCGGTGAATCCATTGACAAGACCAGGGCCTGGTATGATGATATTTTGCAGTTTATTCTGCAGGATCATTCCGTTTCCCGGCCCCATGAACTGATCGACATGGTTGCCAGGCATCGGATGATTATGACCTTTAAAGAGGATGCCTTCAGTCGGCCGCGCCTGGAAGAACGCTTAAATGATCTCATCCTGCAGGATATCTTCAGGCCCAATTGTCTGGTCGTGGATGGGTTTGATTTTGAAAGCGCTGATCGGGCCACTGTTGAAGATATCAAGGAATTTCTTGAAAGCATGAGTCTGCAGGCATGGTTTTCGGCAACAAGGCACCGCAACGATGACCGGATCTCTCCTGCAGGTGTGCCTGCACCCTGCCATGAGGTGGATGATCTCTTTGATACGGTTATTCTTCTCAAGCCTGAAAAAGATGCGACCATTGAGCTTGAGATTATCAGAAACAACGGGGTGGATGCCGATACCGAAGCAGGCGCCGGACTCAAGCTGGATCCCTCGACCATGATGATCAAAGAGGGATAATTGCCCGAATGGAAAGGCGGGTATCGGTCGGTTACATAGTCTGATACCTGCCGCCAGCAAGGTTTCCTGGACCATGAAATTTCGTCCCTGTATAGACCTGCATGACGGTAAGGTCAAGCAGATTGTCGGGTCAACTCTGGGTGCCGGCGGTTTAGGCGCGCCCCTCACCAATTTTTCCTCCAGTTTTCCTCCTTCCCACTACAGCCGAATGTATCGGCAGGATGGTCTCACCGGCGGCCATGTTATCATGCTTGGTCCGGGCAATGAAGAGGCTGCCGCAGAGGCTCTTGCCGCCTGGCCGGGCGGCCTGCAGATCGGTGGCGGCATAAATGGCGACAACGCCCGGCTCTGGCTTGAGCGTGGCGCCTCCCATGTTATTGTCACCTCCTATGTTTTTCATGACGGTATCCTTGATGAACAACGGTTGCAAGATCTCTGTAAACATATCGGCCGGCGTCACCTGGTGCTGGATCTGAGCTGCAGGTATAAAGGCGGCCAATATTTTGTTGTCACCGACCGCTGGCAGAAATTTACCCGGTTGGCCATTACCCGCCAGGTCCTGGACGAACTGGCCTCCTACTGTGATGAATTTTTAGTCCATGCCGTTGATGTGGAGGGAAAATGCACAGGCGTTGACGCACGATTGATCGAACTCCTTGCCTCTTCGACCCGGGTGCCGGTTACCTATGCCGGCGGGGTGGCAAGCATGGCTGATCTGGAGTTGATTGCCGGGGCCGGTGGCGGTAAACTTGATGTTACCGTGGGCTCGGCCCTGGACATTTTTGGTGGCAGCGGTCTGCGTTACGCGGATGTGGTTGCATTTTGTCAGGGAAACACACAGAATTCCGGCAATGTCTGAGCGGAGAAAATCAACAATAGAACTTTCCGAAATCAAACTCCAGGTCAGTGATGATCTGTATCGTGCTTTCCAGCGTTGTGTCTGGATATTGGTCCATGAAACAGGCAGAGACAGGCTTGATATCATGCGGGAGGTCATCCATGATTTCCTGGTCAAGCATGAGTGTTAGGTTTTTAACATAACCTGTTGAGTTTCAAGGTTTGTTCTGCCGTGAATGCCTAGTGGTCTATCGGAAACCAGACCATTTTTATCGTAAGTAGTCAAGGGCACCGCACGGAGTCTCGTACCTCGCTTACCTCTTCGCACGGTCGCGCCTGCACGAATCTACGGCACCCCTGACCAGTTACAAGTTTAAAGTATCTGAAACCAGATGGTTAAAAATCCTGTGACCAGTTACTTTTCATCAGCATCCTATAGTCCTTCCCGGCGGTTTCAGTGACAATAATATTTATATTTCCAAAGAATTTTTCAACCGTGCTTGACCAGCGCCGGTCCTTCCTTTACTATAGCGCCTTTATAGAGAAAAATGACAACGGGCTGTTTCCGGCTTAAATACCGTCTGATTACCATTCAGGCCAGGTGAAATCAGGGACAGGCGTGGCGCAGGATGTTTAGAGCGTATTGCCCGATGTTATTCGGTCTTCCCTGGGATTTGTGGTAATTAAAATACTATGCAAGGCCTGCCAGGCCGTCACTGCCAACGACTGTATGGACGATCAGGAAGTTCGACTGCGGAAAATACGAAATTTTGTCAAGAAAATGCCGCCGCTTTCCACAACGGTGAGCAAGGTGCTGGAGATTTGCAGTCGTCCCGACACCTCCCCCAACGATCTCAACAAGGTCATCTCGCTGGACCCTGTCCTTACCGGACAGGTACTGAAACTCATCAACTCCGCCTATTATTCCCTGGTCAACAAGGTAACCTCCCTTACCCGGGCCATTATCATGCTGGGGTTGAACACGGTGAAAAATCTTGCTCTGTCAACGGCAATTATTCGCACTGTCGGCCAGACCAAGAAATCCAGGGTGCTGCCCATTCAAAAATTCTGGGCCCATTCCATTGGGGTGGGAGTGACGGCCAAGATATTTGCCGCCGAGCTTGGTGTACCCATGGGGGAACGGGAAGAATTCTTTGTCGCCGGATTGCTGCATGACCTTGGTAAGATTCCCTTTGGTGATGAATACGCACAGGTGCTGGCCGCAGCCCGGGAACGCATGGCGCCGCTGGTGCATGTTGAACAGGAGCTTCTTGGCCTCGACCATCAGGTGGCCGGCAAATTGATTGCCGAAAAATGGAAGTTGAACACGGCCATTACCCAGGCAATCTGTTATCATCATACCCCTGATCTTGCCGACGAGGCCCATCGATTACTGGTCGCCGCCATTACCCTGGCCGACAGTTATGTCTGTCTGTTTGATATTGGTTATGCGGGCAATTCCTTTCCGGACGAAGAACAGTTTGCCCGGTCACTTGAATTGACCGGTCTTTCCTGGGACACGATTTCCGGGCTGTCCGATATTGTGGAAGAGGAGATATTCAAGGCGGAGATTTTTCTGCAGGTATAATATTATGTGTGACATGAGCAGGAGTGGCCGGCCGGCATGTGCCGGACGTCTAAATAAGGTCCTGTCGGTTGATTGCCGGCCTGTTTGCGGGAGGGCTGGTCAATGATTCAGGTCAGGTTCTGGGGGGTACGCGGTTCAATACCGTGCCCAGGTCCCCAAACCATGAAATATGGGGGCAATACAGCCTGTATAGAGTTGCGTTTTCCCGAGGTGGGCCGCCATATCATTATTGATGCCGGTTCGGGAATCCGGGAGCTTGCGGGTCATATGATGGCCCATGATCTTCCCCGTGGTCCCATCTCCACCGAAATCTATCTCTCCCATACCCACTGGGACCATATCATGGGATTTCCTTTTTTTGTGCCCGCCTATATTCCCGGAACAACAATCAAGGTATACGGGCCGGTAACCTATGAGGACGATCCCCTTGAAGAGGTGGTCGGCGGCCAGATGAAGTACAGGTATTTTCCGGTCAACATGGGAGAGCTCGCCGCATCGATAGAGTATAAGCGGTTGCGGGAAGAACCGAATATTGATCTTGGTGATGGTATTGTTCTCTCGACCGCCATCATCAACCATCCGATAACCGCCCTTGGCTATCGTTTCTCCTTCCGGGGGGCGGTATTCTGCACCGCCTATGATACCGAGCCGTTTCGTAACCTCTTTGTCACCGATCCCGCCGATCCCTCCTATGATGAACTGATGGCCCATGAGGGGGAGTTGGCGGCCCGGGAACAGAACCAGGTGCTGGAAGATTTTTTCGCCGGCGCCGATTTGCTGGTGCATGATGCGCAGTATACGGAACAGGAATATAACGACGGCAAAATAGGATGGGGCCATTCCTCCATAGAGCATGCCATCAGTGCGGCCAGACGGGCGGGTGTGAAAAGGCTGGCCCTGTTCCATCATGATCCTGAACGTACGGATACGCATCTGGACGAGTTGACGACTCTCTACTGCGCCGATGGAAGCCCGGACGATACCACGATATTTTTTGCCCGTGAAGGAATGAAGATTGATCTGTGATGCGATCACAAGAACCGGATCATTTCTTGTCGGAAATGGAAAAAATTATGAGCAAAGACAAAAAAATACAAACAATTGACTGCACAGGTCTTACCTGCCCGCAACCGGTTATTAAAACAAAAGATGCCCTTGAACAGGGCGCCGGCTATCTGCGGGT
>JALVAI010000028.1 GCA_027011235.1 Desulfobulbaceae bacterium | reverse complement strand
GATACGGGCATCCGGCCGGCGACCAGGTTTTGCAGGAAGTCAGCAACACCATGGTTAAGCTGGTTCGACGCTGCGACATGGTTGCCCGCTATGGAGGCGAAGAGTTTGCCATCATTTTACCGGAAACAGGCCTGACCAGCGCCAAGGTTCTAGCCCAAAGGGTACGCCGCGGCATTGAACAGATGGAAATCAATTATAACGACCATACACTGTCCATAACCATCAGTTGCGGGATTGCCTCCTGTGAAAAGAATCAGGAACAATGGGCAGGTCGTAATGAACTCATCGAAAAAAGTGATCAGGCACTGTACAAGGCCAAGAAAAATGGTAGAAACAGAGTGGAAATCTAAACAGGATCACACAAAACCCTGTCCACCTGATCTCGGTAACTTGGCTGGATCACTGTTACCATAGACAAACCCTTTTCATAGAGTGGTGGTCAAACCTGATGGATCACGGTCATCACCGTTTGCGCCATGTCACTAAAATTACGACTGATCAGAATCGCTGTTATTTCTACCACCGCCTGGCTGTTTTTCAGCTACGTCCTGGTACCATTGAAGATCCAGGGCAAGAGCATGGAGCCCACCTACCATGATGGTGGTTTTGGCTTCTGCTGGCGGCAGCGGTTTCTGTTTTCGCCCCCGGATTACGGCGATGTGATTGCCATCCGTTTTTCCGGCAGAAGCGTGGTCCTGCTCAAGAGGGTCGTTGCCCTGGCTGGTGATACCGTGGAGTTTCGCCGGGGCAGCCTTTATGTGAATGGCCGGCAGGTAGGAGAACCTTATGTGAAGTATCGTTTAGACTGGAACCTGCCGCCACGCACGGTGAAGCCGGGGCGGGTCTACGTGATAGGTGATAACCGTGGCGTGCCCATGTCGCGACATCATTTCGGCCAGGTCAATATGCAAAGAATCCTGGGAGGAGTACTTTGATAACTACCAGAAATACGGTAATTCTACTGGTAATCCTTGGCCTGGTAGCCGCAGGATTTATTATCTTGCGTTCCACCCCGGAAAAGCAGGTCAGAAAACAGCTTGACCAACTGGTGGAATCTGTTGACAAGGAACCCGGCGAACCGACCATGACTACTCTGACCAAAATCGGTGCTATGGGCAAGCTTTTTGCCGATACCTGCCAGGTGACAGTGGACAGACCGCCAATGGAAGGCGAGTTCAGCCGAAAAGAGGTCATGGACCGGATAAACATGGCCCGCAACTATTTCAGCGAACTGCATCTTCGCCTCCATGATGTCAGTATCCTCTTGCCAACAGACTCCAGAGCCAAAGTCCTACTGACCCTGCGGATCCATGGCATCCATGATAACGAGGAAAATATCGACACCCGGGAACTGGAGCTCATCCTGGACCGAAAAGACAGAAAATGGATGTTTTCCAGGGTCAAAGTAGTGGAAGTACTTGAGCAGTAAATCCCGGCCCCACATTCACTCTACGGGCCAACTAATTTCCGCCTTTTCCGTCTTATAGCGCAGGGACCACTCATTGATGCCAAAGATTCAGCGGCCCTGGATGAAGCTGGTCCTGTTGAAATCCAGTGAAACAACTTCATTTCCATTGCCTTCAGGGCTGGACGCGCCATCACCCCTCACCATACTGCAGGCGCCGGTACTGGATGGCCTCGCTCACATGGGTGGGGGCAATCTGTTGCGCACCTTCCAGGTCACCAATGGTGCGGGCGATTTTCAAAATCCTGTGGTAGGCGCGGGCCGAAAGGCCGAGGCGGTCCACGGCTTGATGCAGCAGGCGGCTGGATTCATCATCAAGCTGACAAAATCTTTTTACCTGTCGTGACCCCATCTGGGCGTTGCAGTGTACCTGCTTATTGTCGGCAAATCGCCGGGCCTGAACAGCCCGGGCCGCGTTGACCCGTTTTCTGATGGTTTTGGAACTCTCGCCCGGCTCGGCCCGTTCAATATCCTCAACCCGGACCGGTGGCACTTCGACCTGGATGTCTATCCGGTCAAGCAAAGGCCCGGACAGACGGTTGCGATACCGCTGTATCTGTACCTGGCTGCAGATACATTCCCTGTGCGGATCACCGTGGAATCCGCAAGGGCAGGGATTCATCGCTCCGACCAGCATGAACCGGGCCGGAAACCTGAGACTGGTCGCGGCCCTGGCAATGGTCACATGGCCGTCTTCAAGGGGCTGGCGCAACACCTCAAGGACATTTTTCTTGAACTCGGGCAGCTCATCCAGAAACAGGACGCCGTTGTGGGCAAGGGATACCTCGCCCGGTCGGGGAATCCGGCCGCCGCCGATCAGGCCGGCATCGGAAATAGTGTGATGTGGCGCCCGAAAGGGCCGGGTAACCAACAGGGGAGTATCCGGTGGCAGCATGCCGCCGGCCGAATAGATCCTGGTCGTTTCCAGGGCCTCATCAAGACTGAGATCAGGCAGGATGGTGGGCAACCGCCGGGCCATCATGGTTTTTCCGGTCCCCGGCACACCGGAAAGCAGAATATTATGGCCGCCGGCAGCAGCCACCTCAAGGGCGCGTTTGATGTGTTCCTGGCCCCTGACCTCGGAAAAATCGACCGGATACCCGTCACGATTACGGAAAAGTCTCGCAATATCAACCGAGGCGGCATCAATTTGTTGCCTGCCAGCCAAATATTCCACGGCCTGGTCAAGACGTTCCAGCCCTATCACCTTTATGCCTTGAACTATTGCCGCTTCGGCCGCGTTTTCTCCGGGCACCAGAAAACGATCAATGATGCCGGTATCGGCGGCAGCCTGCGCCATGGACAATACCCCTGGAACCGGCCGGAGCAGGCCATCCAAGGAAAGCTCGCCCACAATGCAGGTTTTGGCAAGTTGGTCCGGCGCTATCAGGCCGGTGGCCGCCAAAATACCAATGGCAATGGGCAGGTCATAGCCTGTCCCCTCTTTTTTGACATCAGCAGGCGCAAGATTGACGGTTATTTTCCTGGCCGGAAACTCATAGCCGCCGTTTTTTACAGCTGCCCTGACCCGGTCCTTTGCCTCACGCACAGCCCCTTCCGCCAGACCAACGGTGGAAAACTTGGGCAGACCGAGCGCCAGATCAACCTCGACCTGCACCATCAGGCCGTCCACGCCCGAGACCGCGGCAGTCCACACCTTGGCAAGCATCAGAAAGCTCCCTGCCCTTTTGCGTCCCGACCACAGGGTATGACGGTATACAATTTTTCCATTTCAGGGCTGTATCCCATGTTTTTTCCAGCATAAATGGACAACGGCGGCAACAGGCTGCACCCCTCGCCCCCGTTTTTTACGGCCTCCACAACCACAAGCGTCGCCTGATCAGCCTCGGGATAACTGTACACCGGCTGCAGGCGTCGTGGAATCAGCCTGTGATGGTGCATACCGGCGACCAGGGATGCCAGGCGAACGGCCGGGTACACAAAAACCACCTGTCCCCTGTTAATGACGCTGAAAGCGGCGGCCGCCAGCATATCGTCAAGGTTTGCCTTCAGCTCATGCCTGGCAATGGCGGCCTCGTTCGTCTTGTTGATCCTGCCGCTGCCTGTCCTGCGATAGGGTGGATTGCAGACCACCAGATCAAAGGATTCGGCATCGACAAAGCGCCCTATTTGCCGCGCATCCCCGCAAACAACCCGGCAACGCGCATCCAGCTTGTTTGCCTGGATATTTTCTGCCGCCAATCCGGCCAGGTCCGGTTGCAGTTCCAGGCCGACCAGTTCAATCCCCGGATGAAGACGGGCCAGGATCAAACCGATAACACCGCAGCCGCAGCCAAGATCAAGCACCTGTTTTGTTCCGGCCAACCTGCAGAAATGGGCCGCGAGAATGGAATCCACGGAAAAACGGTAGCCATCTTCATACTGACGGCAGATCAGCTCGCCGCCAAACAGAGTGTCATCGGTAAGCGGTCTGTCCGGATTACAATACCACTTAAGACTGTTTGTTGTTGCCGTCATCCGATAACTTGTTGATCAGCAGGCCGGTGAGGATTTTTGGGTAAAAGTAGGTGGATTTATGGGGCATTATCTCTCCCTGGTCGGCAACATCTGTCACCTGCGACACCCTGGTTGGATTGAGCAGAAAGAGCAGGGGTGTGGATTCGGACTCTTCCACGCTTTTTTTGACCGCTGCATCAAGGGCGACATTGACATCGCTGAAATAGGAGAGTAAATGGTCACGAACACACTGCTCATGGCTCAGATGAAAAATACCCTGCAAAAGAATATCCGACAGGGCAACCACATCGAGTTCCTGCAGAACCTCTGCCCTTTGGGCAATAATTTCACTGTCCATGGCG